>NZ_JBSGIV010000007.1:0-146938 GCF_053605225.1 Micromonospora sp. NPDC003944 | reverse complement strand
GGTGCGCTGCACCCGGCCTCCAGGGTTGCCAGAAACGCACGTTCCGCGGTGACCGCGGCACGCGACGGTGCGTGGTCGAGCACTGCGAGCAGCTCAACCAGGAAAAACGACTCTGAGTCTGATAAGGGTATACAGTGACCGATTCTCCCGAGTCCACACCGAACGAGCCTGAGGTCCCCGCCGAGGCCATCGCCGCGGTGGTCGCGCACGACCGGATCGAACCGGTCGGGCTCGAGGTGGAGATGCAGCGCTCCTACCTCGACTACGCGATGAGCGTCATCGTCGGGCGAGCGCTGCCGGATGTCCGGGACGGCCTCAAGCCGGTCCACCGCAAGATCCTCTACGCGATGTTCGACTCCGGCTACCGTCCGGACCGCGGCTACGTGAAGTGCTCCCGTGTCGTCGGTGACGTGATGGGCCAGTTCCACCCGCACGGCGACTCGGCGATCTACGACGCGCTGGTCCGGATGGCACAGCCCTGGTCGCTGCGCTACCCGCTTGTCGACGGCAACGGCAACTTCGGTTCGCCGGGTAACGACCCGGCTGCGGCGATGCGCTACTGCGTATCTGGAGATGTTCGGATTCGTACCGCCGAGGGCAGCGTGCGGATCGCGGACGTGGTGGCCGACGCAGCACCGTCCAGCGAGACCGACGTCGACCTGAAGGTCCGCGACCGCAATGGCGACCTGGTCCGCGCCAGCAAGTTCTTCCACTCCGGCGAGCACCCGACGCTGCGGCTGCGCACCCGCGAGGGGTACGAGCTGACCGGCACCCACAACCACCCAGTGCTCTGCCTGGTGGACGTCGCCGGCGTGCCGACCCTGCTGTGGAAGCTGCTGGCCGAGATCTCCCCCGGTGACCGGGTGGTCCTTCAGCGCAGCGTGCCGGACGAGATCGGCTACCCGATGCTGGAGCACGTCGAGGCGGCCGTCCTCGCCGGTGCCTTCGTCAGCGAGGGTTGGGTCTCCCCGAGCCGCGCCGGATTCAACAACGTCGACCGGGAGTTCTTCGTCCGCGTCCTCGCGGCGTACGACCTTGCCGTTGGCGGGCCTCGTTACGTCAGTGAGCGAGTAATCGCCTCCGGCAGCACCCTGCACGAACTCGACGTGCAGGATCTCACCGCGCTGCATAACAGCGTTCTTGGCGATCTCATGGGTGCGCGCAGCGCCGCTAAGTTCGTTCCCGAGTTCGTCTGGCAGGGGCCGGCCGCGATCAAGCGGGCATTCCTCCAGGCGCTGTTCGAGGGCGACGGCTCGTCATCGCTGCTGCCGCGCAACACCATGCAGATCTCGTACTCGACGCGCAGCGAGCGGTTGGCCACCGAGGTCCAGCAGTTGTTGCTGGAGTTCGGCGTGATCAGCCGGCAGACCCGCTACGACGACGGCGAGATCAAGGTCGTGGTGACCAACCGCCGCGACGCCCGGATCTTCGCCGCGCACGTCGGGTTCCTCGGCCGCAAGCAGGCCAAGCTGGAGGCCGAACTGGCCCAGGTGCCGGCGAGCAGCACCGCGCTCTCCAGCGACCACGTGCCGCTTGTCGCTGACTTCATCCGCGAGCACGGCGCGAGCCGATGGACCGAGCGGGACTGGCTGCGTCGGCACAACGTGGACCGGGTCGAGCGGTGGGAACGGGACCGCGACGAGATCGCCGCCCGGATCACCAACACCGAGGTGCTCGACGTGGTCGAGCCGTTGGTCGACGGTCGGTTCTACTACGCCGAAGTGGCGCAGATCACCGACGGCGGTGTGCAGTCGGTCTACAGCGTCCGGGTCGACACCGACGACCACTCATTCGTCTCCGATGGTTTCGTGAGCCACAACACCGAGTGCAAGCTCGACCCGCTCGCCATGGAGATGCTGCGGGACATCGACGAGGACACCGTCGACCTGCAGGACAACTACGACGGTCGGGCCAAGGAGCCCACCATCCTGCCGTCGCGGATCCCCAACCTGCTGGTGAACGGCTCCGAGGGCATCGCGGTCGGCATGGCCACCAAGATCCCCCCGCACAACCTGCGCGAGATCGGCGCGGCGGTGCAGTGGTGCCTGGAGCACCCGGAGGAGGACGAGGAGACCACCCTCGAAGCCCTGCTCGGCATCGTCAAGGGCCCGGACTTCCCGACCCACGGTCTGATCGTCGGCACCACCGCGATCCAGGACGCGTACCGCACCGGTCGCGGCTCGATCCGGATGCGGGCCGTGGTGGAGGTCGAGGAGGACAAGCGGGGCCGCCCCTGCCTGGTCGTCAGCGAGTTGCCCTACCAGGTCAACCCGGACAACCTCGCCGAGCGGATCGCCGAGCTGATCAAGGAGGGCAAGCTCGCCGGGATCGCCGACATCCGCGACGAGTCGTCCGGGCGTACCGGCATGCGGATCGTGCTGGTGCTCAAGCGCGACGCGGTCGCGAAGGTCGTGCTGAACAACCTCTACAAGCACACCCAGCTCCAGGAGACGTTCGGCGCGAACATGCTGGCCCTGGTCGACGGGGTGCCGCGCACGCTGAACCTGGCGCAGTTCATCCGCTACTACGTCGAGCACCAGATCGACGTGATCCGCCGGCGGACCGCGTTCCGGCTGCGCAAGGCCGAGGAGCGGGCGCACATCCTGCGCGGCCTGGGCAAGGCGCTGGACGCGCTTGACGAGGTGATCGCCCTGATCCGGCGCTCCCCGACGGTGGACGACGCCCGCCAGGGCCTGATCCGGCTGCTCGACATCGACGAGATCCAGGCGACCGCGATCCTGGACATGCAGCTGCGCCGGCTCGCCGCGTTGGAGCGGCAGCGGATCGTGGACGACCTGGCCAAGCTCGAGCTGGAGATCGCCGACCTCAAGGACATCCTCGCCAAGCCCGAGCGGCAGCGGAAGATCGTCTCGGAGGAGCTGGGCGAGATCGTCGCCAAGTGGGGCGACGACCGCCGGACGCAGATCATCCCGTTCGACGGCGAGGTCTCGATGGAGGACCTCATCGCCCGCGAGGACGTGGTCGTCACGATCACCCGCACCGGGTACGCCAAGCGGACCAAGGTCGATCTGTACCGCTCGCAGCGCCGCGGTGGCAAGGGCGTCAGTGGCGCTACGCTGCGGCAGGACGACATCGTCAGCCACTTCTTCGTCTGCTCGACCCACGACTGGATCTTGTTCTTCACGAACAAGGGCCGTGTCTACCGGGCCAAGGCGTACGAGTTGCCGGAGGCCAGTAGGGTAGCCAAGGGCCAACACGTGGCCAATCTGCTCGCCTTCCTACCCGACGAGCAGATAGCGCAGATCATCGAGATCCCGAACTACCAGGTAGCCCCCTATCTGGTACTGGCCACGAAGAACGGCCTGGTGAAGAAGACGCGGCTTGAGGAGTTCGACTCCAACCGTTCCGGCGGCATCATCGCGATCAACCTGCGCGATGAGGACGAGCTGGTCGGTGCTGCGCTCGTTGCCCCGGAGAACGACCTGCTGCTGGTCTCGAAGAAGGCGCAGGCGATCCGGTTCAACGCCTCGGACGAGGCGCTGCGGCCGATGGGCCGGGCCACCTCGGGCGTGATCGGCATGCGCTTCACGGACGACGACGTCCTGCTCGCCATGGAGGTCGTGCGGGAAGGTTTGGACGTTCTGGTGGCCACGAACGGGGGATACGCGAAGCGGACCCCGATCGAGGAATACCCGGTGCAGGGCCGGGGAGGTAAGGGCGTGTTGACTGCGAAGATCACCGAACGGCGCGGTGGTCTGGTTGGCGCGGTGGTGATCGATCCGGACGACGAGCTGTTCGCGATCACCAGCAATGGTGGTGTCATTCGGACTCCGGTGAAGCCTGTACGCCGTACGCGTGACCGGAACACAATGGGGGTCAAGCTGATGGACCTCCCGGACGGCGTGACTATCGTGGCGATTGCTCGCAATGCCGACGAGCCTGACGAACAGGACTAGTTGAATGACGGAGACACAGGCGAAGTCGGGGAACACGGGGACCTCGGCCAACCCGGTCGACGAGGAGGCCGCCAAGGGCGGCACACCAGCGACCGGCCGCGCGGCCGTGGGCCGGGCGACCGTCCCTGCCGATGCGCCTGCCCCGAAGTTCACCAGGGCTCCAGGCATGACACCCCCGCCAGAGCAGCCGGGCGAGGACAGCGGAGCGGGCGACAAGACCGAGGCGTCAAGCGCCGAGGCGCCGACGTCGGCCGCCGCCAACCCTCCGGGCCCGGCGGCGGCACCCTCGGCCCGTCCGGCGACCACCCAGCCGATCGGTCTCCGGGCCGGTCAGGCGGCGTCGACCGGGTCCACCGGCACCCAGCCGCGGATCACGCCCGGGATGACCCAGCCGCAGTCGGACGCGGCGCGTACGGCCGCCGGCCGCCCGGCCAGTGGCGGTGGCCTGCCACCGGGGATCGGCAACGCGTCCGCTGTCGGGGCAGCCCGCGTCGGTGACGCGGTGCGCGCGGCGCGTACGTCGGTCAGTTCGGCTGCCTCCCGTGGGCCGCGCCGGGCCCGGCTGAACCTGAAGCGGATCGACCCGTGGTCCGTGATGAAGTTCGCGTTCGCGGTGTCTGTGGTGCTCTTCATCGTCGTGGTGGTCGCCACGTCGGTGCTCTACCTGGCGTTGGACGCGATGGGCGTGTTCCAGAGCGTCAACGAGAGCCTGAGCGATCTGGTCAACGCCGGCGGTGGGCAGAGCACCAGCGGCTTCCAGATCACCGCCAAGGGCGTGATCCTCAGCTCTGCGCTGATCGGCCTGGTCAACGTGGTGCTGTTCACCGCGCTGGCAACCCTCGGCGCGTTCGTCTACAACGTCTGCGCCGACCTGGTCGGCGGGATCGAGCTGACCCTCGCCGAGCGGGACTGAGCCACCGGGACGCCGGGGCACCGCGTAAAGCGGTCGCTCCGGCGTCCCGTACTCGGGTAGGTTTTTGCAGACGGCGACGGGCCCGGCTCGCAGGCTCGGACCCCGATTTGGGGCCGGCCGAGCGGATGGGTTAATCTTGCTCGTCGCAACGCGGGGCTATAGCTCAGTCGGTTAGAGCGCAGAGCTGATAACTCTGAGGTCGATGGTTCGATTCCATCTAGCCCCACCGCATGTCGTCCGACGATAGTCGAGCGCGAGGGGTCGCCCCATGTTCAAGAAGCTGCTGATTCTGGCTGGTGTCGTCGGTGTGGCCGCCGTCGTGTTCAACAAGATCAAGGCGTCGAACGACGAGCGTGCCCTGTGGCACGAGGCGACCACCGCGCCCGACCTGCGCTGACGCCCGGCCGGGCGACGAGCATTCGACGCCCACCACGGGGCCCTAGCTCAACTGGCAGAGCACTGCCTTTGCAAGGCAGGGGTTAGGGGTTCGAGTCCCCTGGGCTCCACCAGCACTCTCATTGGCCGAGCGCTCTTTCGCGCGCGCGTAGGGCGCGAGGTGGAGGCGCGGTGGTCAGTCCGCTCCCTGCCCGTCTGGCGAGGGCCGAGGGGTGTCGGACCGGGCCTCCGGGAGATGCTCCACCAGCTTCGTGAGCGCGCCGTTGGCGAAGGTCGCGCCGAGCGCCGAACCGGCGCCGATGGTCCAGCCGATCGGTCCGAGCGGCGTGCAGCCGAAGAACTGGCTCACCCCCGGCGTCTGCACCACAACGACAAGCACGCCAAGTGACGCCGCCGTGGAGGCCAGCACGGTCGGGCTGGTGCCGCCGGCCAGGATGGTCTGCCCGAGTTGGGTGCCGACCAGCGAGACCAGGGCGACCGTGCCGGCCCGTTGGCGGCTTCCGGTGTAGCGGGCAAGCGTCCAGCCTGCGGTCGCGCCGAGCGTGGTGGCTGCCGCCCGCAGTCCGATCTCCCGGGTGAGGCTCTCACCGAGGGCGGTGTCCGGGCCTTCCCGCAGCAGCGCGTCGGTGCGGTCCGAGGCGGGTGGCCGGACCGCGATGGCCAGCGCCGGTGCCAGGTCGGTAAGCAGGTTGACCAGCAGCAGTTGTCGTCCGGTGAGCGCGGAGCGGCCGGTCGCCGCGGCGGTGAGCACACTGAACGCGATCTCGCCGAGGTTGCCCCCGACGAGGATGCTGAGCGCGTGCCGCACCGACGACCACATCGCCCGGCCTTCGATGAGGGTGGCGATGATGGTTTCCAGCCGGTCGTCGGTGACCACGAGGTCGGCTGCGGCGCGGGCGGCCGGGGTGCCCCGTTGGCCGAGGGCGATGCCGACGTCGGCCAGCCGGATCGCCGGTGCGTCGTTGGCACCATCACCGGTCATCGCCACGGTCCGCCCGCACTTCTGCAGAGCCTGGATGATCCGCACCTTGTGGGCCGGGGTGCAGCGGGCCACCACGTCGGTGTTGGCCAACCGCTCGGCGAGCGCGTCGTCGTCCAGCTTGTCGAGTTCACCGGCGGTGACCACTCGCTGTTCGTCGTGCTCGCTGATGGTGGCGGCGATCGCCTCGGCGGTGGCCGGGTGATCACCAGTGATCATGATGGTGTGCACGCCGGCCTGCCGGATCCGGCGTACCGCCGGGGCGGCGCTCTCCCGCACACCGTCGGCGAGGGCCAGGAAACCCACGAAGGTCAGCCCCCGAACGTCGGAGTCGGTCACCTTCGGGTCGTCCACCGGGCACTCCGCGACGGCCAGGATCCGGTTGCCCGCACCGGCCCGGTCGGCGAGTATCTGCTCCAGCTCCGCCCGGCCCGTGTCGTCAAGCGGCTCCTGACGGCCGTCGGTGCGCCGGGACGAACAGCGCGGCAGCACCGTCTCCGGAGCACCCTTGACGCTCAACAACAGGTGACCGTCGGTCTGCCCGACGCTCGCGTGGTAGCCCCGGGACGGCTCGAACGGTAGCCCCCCGGCAGCGCGCCATCCGGCGGCCCCGGTCTGCTCCACCACCCCGGCCTCCCCGGCACCTCGCCGGACCGCCCGGTCGGTCTGCAACGCCAACTCCTCCGGATTCTTCGCGGCGGGGGTGGCCCGCAGCGCCGCGGCAAGCGTCATCCGGAGTCGGTCGTCAAGCCGGTCCAGCGGGGCGTACCGGTCGCCGACGCTGTCGCCGACCCCGGCGAGCAGCAACTGCCCCTCGGTGAGGGTGCCGGTCTTGTCGAAGCACAGCACGTCCACCCGGCCCAGCGCCTCGATCGTGCGTGGGTTGCGGACCAACGCGCCGTGCTCGGCCAGCCGCCGGGCCGCAGCCAGTTGCGCCGCGCTGACCAGGAACGGCAACCCCTCCGGCACCGACGCCACGGCGAGGTTCGCGGCGGTCGCCGCCGTCTCGGCAAGGGGTACGCCCCGAAGCAGGCCCGCGCCGGCCACCGCCACCGCGGAACCGGCCGCCAGCGGGATGGCGGCGCTCGTCAGCGAGCCGAGCCGAGCCTCCACCCCACTTGTCGGGGGTGCCTGCCGTACCAGGGCCAGGCTGCGTCCGGCCTCGGTGTCGTTGCCGGTCGCCACCACCACCGCGGTGCCGTGCCCGGCGGCGACTGTGGTGCCTTCGTAGAGCATCGAGTGCCGGTCGGCGATGGCGGCGGCGACCACCGGCCGGTTGGACTTGGCGACCGGAAGCGACTCGCCGGTCAGCGACGACTCGTCGGCCTCCAGACCCACCGACTCGAGCACCCGGCAGTCGGCGGGTACCGAATCCCCCGGTTCGAGGGCGATGACGTCCCCGAGGACCAGGTCTTCGGCGGCGAGAACCTGCTCGGTGCCGTCCCGACGGACCCGTGCGGTCACCGCCGACCGCGACAGCAGCTCCGCCAGTGACCTCTCCGTGTTGCGTTCGTGTACCGCGCCGATCAGGGCGGACCCACCGACCACACTGCCCACGAGCGCGGCGTCGACGAGTGAGCCGAACGACGCGGAGAGCACCGCCCCGGCCACCAGCACCGGGGTGAGCGGGTTGGACAACTCGTCCACGAAGGCGCGCAGCAGCCCGCCGCTCCCGTGTGCACCGCTGCCGTCACCGGAGCCGTGGCGTCGTCGCTGTGCTTCGGCGCTGGCCAGGCCGTTCGGGGTGGAGCGCAGGTGGTCGAGCACGGTGCCGACGGGCATGAGGTGCCAGGCGGTCGCCACGGGCGCCGGGGTGTCCGACTGGTCGTGCAACCGGCGGGCCTGCCAGACCCCGTTGGCGAAGGCCAACCCGGCCGCGCCGTTGACCGCGACGAGCGCCCGGTGCGGTAGCTGGGGTGGTGGAGCGGTAAACGCCCCAAGTGCCCCGAGGCCGGTGCCGGCCATGGCCAGCCGGATGTTCTGCTGGGCCGTGCGTCGGGCCACCCCGGTCGCCTCGATCACCAGCGCCACCACCCGCAGGTCGGCACCGACAAGCAGGTGCGCGCCCCACGGCGGCAACTCCTCCGGCGCGGCGAACCCGAGACCGCAGTCGGACGCACCGAGCGCCTTCCGGTCCGCGGAGACCAGCATCACCACCGCGCCGTCGCGTTGCAACGCGCGTACCGACTCGGCCAACTGGTCCCCGCCGGGGAGGATCGTGTCGGCGAAGCCGTACCGCTGCTCGTCGCCGCCGGCTACGACGAGCCGCAGGCCGGCATGTCGGGCGGCGGCGGGCAGACCGTCGACGCCGGGTGCGGGCTCCGGCTCGACCCGCAACAGGGCGGTGAGCCGGTCGCCGTGGGCGAGCCCGAGGAGGTGGCCGCCGGCGGAGCGCAGCCGGGCCGCGTCCGGAACGTCGTCCGGGTCGTACGCGGGCAGCCGGTCGGGCGGCCCGAGCCGCCAGCCGTCCTCCGTCCGCGAAGCGGTCGGGTCGTCCGGGTCGAACAGCGCGAAGGCCCGCTCGGCCACCTCGTCGACGTCCGCGCCGGATGCCGGCGCCAGATCGGCGAGTACGCCCCGGTCCGAGCCGAGCACCGCGGCGTCGAGCACGAGCGTGTCGATCCGGTCCAGTTCGCGCAGCACACTCCGGTCCATCGCGATCACTCCGCGCCGGGCCAGCATCCGGCCGAGCTGGGCCGCGTACCCCTCGCGACCGCTTCCGGGTGCCTTGGGTAGCGCGGACAACCCCAGCGCGGCGGCCCGCTTCGGCCCGGCGAACGGCACCGTGGCCGCACCGGCGGCAGCACCCGCGGCGAGCATGCGGTTGATGTAGCGCTCGACCGGGCCGTCCGGCTTCGGACGGGGGCGTTCGATCACCGGCCAGCGGGCGGTGGCGCGTTCCGCGTCGCCGGTCAGTCGCGGCTCGGCCCGCTCCCAGGCGGCGAGTTGGGCCCGTGCCTCACCCCACTGCACCACCCGCTGCGCGCCGTCCAGGACGATCCCCGTCCACCGACCGGTCAGGCCCTGCACCACCGCCTCGGCGAGCGGAAACAGGATGTCGGCGCGCGGGTCGGAGCGCAGCCGTTTGCCGATGAACCCGTGCAACTTCGGCTGCAGGTCCACGGCGGAGAGCAGGCCGGACACCTCGCCCGGCAGCGGTGCGAACGGCAGCACCCGGGTGGCCGCCGAGATCGTCAGGCCCAGCGCGTCCGAGGCGAGCGCGCCGAGGGTGCGCGGGGTTCGTGGCCCTTCCTCCGGTGGGTGCGGCGGTGGAATCTCCGGGTCGGGTTCGTGGTCACAGGTCCGCTCGACCCGGTCGATCGTGGCGATCAGGTCGCGCAACCTCGGCTCGGGGGCCTGGACGGCGACCACCACCCGACCGGAGGGTGCGTTGACCCGGGCCCAGGCCACCCCGGGCATCTGCTCCAGGGCGCCCTCCACCTGACGGGCCAGCCGGTTGCCGCCGTCCTGGCAGACGCCGTGCACCTCGATGTGGTGCCGGCCCGGTCGGGACCAGACCCGACGCCGGGTCAGCCCGGCCGACCGGGCCAGCCGGGTGGCGGCCGAGCCGACCGTCCGGGACGCCTCGCCGACCAGGTGCGGCACGCCGAAGGACGGCAGGATGCGGCCGGCAGCGCGACCAGCCGCCGTCATCGAGGCGTACGGCTGGACGGGCGCCGGCCCGGCTCCCTGTTGCCGCTCGTCCTGACCTTGGCCATGTCGTCCTCCCACCGCGCTCACGTCCGGCGGCCTGGCTTCCCGACCTGCCATCCGTTATGCCCCCTGAGCGGTGGAATTTTCCGCTGTCTCGGGTGCATGGACGGGGTGGGCCGTGGAAACCGACGACCATCACCGGACATGGGGAGGCCGGCATGAGCACGCTGACGCGACATCTCAACGGTTCGCGGGAGAACGTCCAGATGTACGACCGGCGGCTGCACCTGCCGATGCTCGGCGAGGTGGCGGTGCCGCCCCCGGACAAGGTCGTCTACTACGCCGGGCTCGGGGTGCTCGCCGCACTACAGGTCATCGAGTGGCCGATCGCTGTGGTGATCACCGCTGGCCACCTGCTGGCGGACCAGCATTTTTCCGGGCTGGTGCGCGGTGTCGGGGAGGCGTTGCAGGACGCCTGACGAGAGCCGGGTCACCTGATGGTTGACGTGAATCAGGGTTGAGGTTGCATGCTCGGTCGATGCCGAGCACAGCCGTCACCGACGCCCCCGCCGCACCGGGGCTCTTCGCACCCCGGCTCCGCGCGATGACTGTGGGCAGCGTCGCGTTGATCTCACTCCTCGCGTTCGAGGCGTTGGCGGTCGGTACGGCGATGCCGACCGTCGCCCGCAGCCTCGACGGGTTGGCGCTGTACGGGATCGCGTTCGGTGGCCCGTTCGCCACCGGCGTGCTGGCCATGGTGGTCTCCGGCATCTGGTGCGACGCCAGAGGCCCGCGCGGGCCGATGTGGCACGGCGTCGCCTGGTTCGTGGTCGGGTTGCTGATCGCCGGGACCGCCCCGGTGATGAGCGCGTTGGTCGTCGGGCGGGTCGTGCAGGGCTTCGGCTCGGGGCTGCTCTCGGTGGCGCTCTACGTGATCGTCGGGCAGGCGTACCCGCAGGAACTGCACCGGCGGATCTTCGCGGCGTTCGCGGCGGCGTGGGTCGTACCGTCGCTTGTCGGGCCGGCGGTCGCCGGCCTGATCGTGCAGTACCTGGGCTGGCGGTGGGTCTTCCTGGCGGTGCCGGCGGTGGCGGTGCCGGCGGTGCTGCTGATCCATCCCGGCCTGCGGTCGCTGGGCCGGAGTGCGGCGACGAGCCTGCCGTCGGGTGCGGCAGCGCGGATCGGGTGGGCGTGTGGGGCCGCGGTGAGTGCCGCACTGCTGCACATCGGGGGGCAGCAGCGCGGCGCCGCAGCGCTTGTGCTTGTCGCGTTCGCCCTGGTCGGCCTGCTGGTCTGTGCCCCACGCCTGCTGCCGCCCGGGTTCCTTCGTGCCGCGCGAGGGTTGCCCACAGTCGTCGGGCTGCGCGGCTTGGCGTCTGCGGCCTTCGTCGGCGCCGAGGTGGTCATTCCGCTGATGCTCTCCCGGGAACGGGGTCTCACGCCGACGGCGGCCGGGTTGGTCCTCACTGTCGGCGCGCTGGCGTGGTCGGCGGGCTCCTGGTTGCAGGGCCGGATCCCGGTGCCGGCGTCGCGGGCCAGCCTGCCGCGCGCCGGGCTGAGCTGCATCACGATCGGCACCGTCACGGTGGCGCTTGCCGTCCGGCCCGAGCTGCCGGTGACCGTCGCCGTGGTCGGTTGGGCGGTCGCGGGACTGGGCATGGGGCTGCTCTACCCGTCGTTGTCGGTGCTCACTCTGGAGCTGTCCGGGCCCGGTGAGCAGGGCCGCAACAGCTCGTCACTGCAGCTGAGCGACTCTCTCTTCGCGGCGACCGTGCTCGCGCTGACCGGGGCGGTGTTGGCTGCCGGTAGCGCGCCGGGCCCGGCCAGCTACACGACGACGCTCGTGGTGGCCGCGGGGCTGGCGCTGCTCGGGGCGCTGCTGGCCGGTCGGGTCGTGGTGGGCGGGGGTGCGCGACCAGCCGGGTGATCCGTGGATTCGGCCGCGTCCCACCGGCCCGTGCCGGAAGGATGGCTGGCGATGAACCTGCTGACCGTTCTGCCGCTCGCCGTGGTCATGGTCGCCGGGACCCAGTTGGTGGTGGCGGTCTTCCTCGCCTCGTCGGATCGGCCCCGGGCGGCGTCGCTGGCCTTCCTCGCCGGCGCGGGGCTGGTGGTCACCGCCGGAGTGGGCGTGGCCTGGTTGTTGACGCGGCTGGTCGGCGGAGTGGCAGCCAACGCCAGCGCCGCCGCCGGGAAGGTCGACCGGGGCCCCGCCATCGATCTGGTGGTGCTGGCCCTGCTGGTGATCCTGGCCGTGCTGATCTGGGTACGCCGGAACCGCTCCGGACCTCCGCGCTGGCTGGGCAGCATCGAGCACGCCGGTCCGCCGCAGGCGCTGCGGTTGGGTGCGCTGCTCTTCGTGGCGACGCCCACCGACGACCTGACCATGGCCACCGTCGGGGCGAGTGTGGGCCGACACGACCTGCCGTGGTGGCATCTGGTGCCGTTCGTACTGGTCACGGTGCTCCTACTCGCGCTGCCCCTGCTGGCGTTGCTGCTGCTCGGTGGCAGGGCGGCGCGGGTGCTCAGCCGGATGCGGGAGTGGGCCGAGGGGCACGCGTGGATCGTCAACGAGATCGTGATCGCGTTCTTCGCGCTGCTTACCGTGTTGGACCTGATCAGGTCGGGGTGACAAACAGGCGGACACGTACGGGGGAACCGGCCGGAAATGAGAGCAACAACGGTTCACGTTCGTCTTACCGTGACGCCATGTTCGCTGTCGTCACCACGGTGATCCTCTACGTCTTCGGCTTCGTCTTCCTCTACGGCGTGATCCGGCTCGGGGTCCGGCACGCGTTCGAGGATCTGGAGCTGCAACGGGCCAAGGCCCAGCGCGAAGAGGAGTTGGCGGCTGCCCGCGACCGCTCCTTCATGCGCGACAACGCTTTCCTCGCCGGCAGTTGAGCGCCGGGTCGATCCGGCCGGGGCCGGTGGCGGCGTCGGGCGGCCGGGGAGCCGCCGGGCGGTTCGGCGTCGCGGATGCGAGGATCGCACCCGTGATGGGAACGCTGAAGACCGAACCGGCCCGCGCCCGCCTGGATCTGCTCGCCCCGCCGGTTGCGGAGGCCATCGCGCAGTGGCCCGCCGACGCGCCGGTGGACGTCGACGACGTGCTTGTCGCGCCGATCGACGCCGACCTCGCCGACACCGCGGCTTTCTGTGCGGCGTACGAGGTGGGGCTGGACGTGTCGGCCAACTGTGTCGTGGTGGCGGGCAAGCGCGACGGGGTGGTCCGCTTCGCGGCCTGCATCATCCTGGCCACGACGCGGGCCGACGTGAACGGGGTGGCCCGCCGGGCGCTGGACGTCCGCAAGGCGAGCTTCGCCCCGATGGCGGACGCGGTCGAGTTGACCGGCATGGAGTACGGCGGCATCACCCCGATCGGGCTGCCGGCCCAGTGGCCGATCCTCGTGGACGCGCGGGTCATCGCCACACCGCACGTGATCGTCGGCTCCGGCGTACGGCACAGCAAGATCGCGCTTCCGGGGCCGGCTTTGGGCGCACTGCCGGGAGCGCAGGTGGTGGAAGGGCTGGCCAAGCCGGCCTGACCAGGCATCGACATCGATGTTGTTGCACGTGAAACATCGTGATCATCGATGTCGGACGCCCGGCTGTCGGTGACTCAGTGTGCGTGGGTGGCCGACTCGCGCTGCTCGACCTCGGCGAGTGCGGCGAGCAACGTCTGCACCTCCTGCGCACCGGAGACGGCGTACTTCCCGGCCAGCACGAAGGTCGGCACGCTGGTGATGCCCAAACCCCGGGCGGTGGCCAGGTCGGCGGTGACGTCCGCGACGCGCTCGTCCGAGTCGAGGAACCGGCGGGCGTCGGCGGCGTCCAGGCCGATCTCACCGGCCAGAGTGGCCAGCGCCTCCCGCGACCCGACGTCGACCCCGTGGTTGAAGTGCGCCTGGTAGAGCGCCTCCACCATCTCGGCCGCCCTGCCCTGGTCGGTCGCCCAGGAGACCAGCCGGTGGGCGTCGAAGGTGTTGGCGGTCACCGCGCGGTCGTAGTCGAGCCGCAGCCCGTCAGCCGCCGCGACCTGGATCACGCGGTCGACCATCTGACGGGCGCGCTCCGGACCGCCGAACTTGCCGGCCAGCGCCTCCACGAGTGGGCGGGGCTCCGGCACCGGCGACGGGTCGAGCTGGAACGGTCGGTAGCGGACGACGACCTCGCCCTCGTAGCTGGCGAGGGCCTCATCCAGGCGGCGCTTGCCGATGTAGCACCACGGACAGATGACGTCCGCGTAGATCTCGATCTCCATGCTCGGAGGCAACCTCGCGGTCAGTCGAGTTGTTCCCGGATCTGCCGCTTGAGGCGACCCAGGATCGCCGTGCCGCCGCGTACCCGCAGCGGGCTGATCGCCTGCGCCAGCCCCATCCGCTGGTAGAGGTCGTCCGGCACGGCCAGCACCTGCTCGGCGCTCGCACCCGCCAGCCCTTCGGCGAGGATCCCGGCGAACGCCCGGGTAGTGGGTGCCTCCGGGGGGCAGTCGAAGAGCGTCTCCACGGTGCCTTCCTCGGTCACCCGGGCACGCAGGAAGAACGCCGTCTGACACTCGGGCACCTGCTCCATGCCCTCGCGCTCGGCCGCGCCCTCCGGCAGCGCCGGAATGACGTCCGCGTACTCCAGGAGCATCTCCAGCACCAGGTCGCGCGGCGCGGCGGCGAACTCGTCGACGATCTCGGCCAGTCGGGCCGGCATGTCAGCCATGCGTCGAGGCTACCGCCGTCGCACGGGGAGCCCGGTCACACGGTGGGCGACTGCTCACTGATCTCGCTGAGCGCGCTCGTCGGGTCGAGCTGCATGGCCAGGTCGCCAAGCGAGACGATCCCCACCAGCTTGCGGTCACTGTCACAGACCAGCACCCGCCGGATGCCCCGATCCCGCATGAGCGCCGCCGCCTCACCCGCCGTGCAGTGCTGTTCGATCATGACGACCTCGCGGGTCACGATCGAGCCGATGGTGGTGGCCGCAGGGGAGCTGTTCTCCGCCACGGCCCGCACCACGATGTCCCGGTCGGTGAGCATGCCGGCGAGGCTGGCGCCGTCGGTGACCACCACGTCACCGATGTCGGCCTCCTTCATCACCCTGGCCGCCTCGTCCAGGGTGGTCTCCACCGGCAGGTACACGACCTGCTTGGTCATCACGTCACTGACCCGGTAACCGGTCATCAGAGCCTCCGAAGACGTTCCACCCGATCCGACTGCACTACCCCGTGACGTCGTAGCTACACCAGGTTCGCACGATCCTGGCGGACCTCGTGGACGAGTCGATCCACCAGACCGTCGAGCGGCACCTCGGTGCGCCCGTCGCCGGCCCGCTCGCGCAGCTCGACGTACCCCTCGGTGAGTCGGCGGCCGACCACGACGGCCCGGGGAATGCCGATCAGCTCGGCGTCGGTGAACTTGACCCCGGCCGAGACGTGCGTGCGGTCGTCGACGAGCACCCGCAGGCCGGCCGCGGCGAGGCGTCCGCCGAGCTCCAGCGCCGCGTCGAGCTGCGGGCCCTTGCCCGCAACCACGAGGTGTACGTCACACGGCGCGATCGCCGCCGGCCAGACCAGACCCCGGTCGTCGTGGTGCTGCTCGGCGACGGCCGCCACCGCCCGGGAGACCCCGATGCCGTAGCAGCCCATGGTGGGCCGGACCGGCTTGCCGGCCGGGCCGAGCACGTCGACCGCGAAGGCGTCGGTGAACCGGCGGCCGAGCTGGAAGATGTGCCCGATCTCGATGCCCCGCCGGATCGTCAGCTCGCCCGTCTCGCAATCGGGGCAGGGGTCGCCGGCACGCACGTCGGCCGCCTCGATGGTGCCGTCGGGGGTGAAGTCCCGTCCGCACACCACGTCGGTCGCGTGTCGGCCCGGCTCGTTCGCCCCGGTCAACCAGGCTGACCCGGCCACCACCCGAGGGTCGACCAGATAACGGATGCCCAGCTTGTCGAGCAGTTGCGGCCCGATGTAGCCGCGCACCAGCTCCGGATGGGCGGCCCACTCCTCGAAGACGGCCACCTGGGCGGGGTGCAGTGCGGCACCGACCCGCTTCAGGTCGACCTCCCGGTCACCGGGCAACCCGATCACCAGAGGCTCGGCCCGGTCGGCACCCGGCTGACGGACGGACAGCACGACGTTCTTCAGGGTGTCGGCGGCCGTCCAGCCGTCCCGACCGCCAAGCCGGCGGGCGTTCGCCAACTCCACGAGGCTCGCGATCGTGGGGGTCTCCGGAGTGTCGTGCACCTCGACGGCGGGCTGCGCGTTCGGGTCACCCGCGCTCGGCGCACGGGTGGCCACCGCCTCGGTGTTCGCCGCGTAGTCACAGGAGGTGCAGCCCACGAAAGTGTCCTCGCCGACCGGGGTCGCCGCCAGGAACTCCTCCGACGCGGAGCCGCCCATCGCCCCGGACATCGCCTGGACCACCGTGTAGTCCAGGCCCAGCCGGTCGAAGATCCGCCGGTACGCGGCGCGATGCCGGGCGTACGCCTCGCGCAGCCCCGCCTCGTCCAGGTCGAAGGAGTACGCGTCCTTCATCAGGAACTCCCGGCCGCGCAGCACACCGGCCCGGGGCCGGGCCTCGTCGCGGAACTTCGTCTGCACCTGGAACAGCGTCACCGGGAAGTCCCGGTACGAGGTGAACAGGTCCTTGACCAGCAGTGCCGCCATCTCCTCGTGGGTGGGTGCCAGCAGGTGCTCGGCGCCGCGCCGGTCGGCGAGGGTGAAGATGTCGTCGCCGTACTCCGTCCACCGGCCACTGGTCCGGTAGGGCTCGGCGGGCAGCAGTGCCGGGAAGTGCACCTCCTGGTCGCCGATCGCGAACAGCTCGGCCCGCACCACGTCGGTGATCCGGTCCAGCACCAGCTTGCCCAGCGGCAGCCAGGTGTAGCCGCCCGGTGCGGCACGACGGATGTAACCGGCGCGCAGGAGAAGCCGGTGGCTCGGCACCTCCGCGTCGGCCGGATCCTCGCGCAGGGTCCGCAGCAACAGGGTCGACATGCGTAGCAGCATCCGAGCAGCCTACGACCGGCACGACAGGGCGGGCGATCCATTTCGATCCGAGCCGGCCTGCTGGCTGGAGCGTCGGTGCACCGCCACCGGGTACGAGGGACCGGCCATCCACGGGGGTGGCCGGTCCCGCCCGTCGCGTACGCCATGACGTCCGACACGTCTGCGGATCGGGGCACCACGCGGCGCGTTTCCGGTGCCAGACTGGTCGCCGCAGGCAACGAAGGCGTGAGGGGGCGCGAGTGCGCTGGCGCAGTTTTGTCGCGGTCGGGGACAGCTTCACCGAGGGTATGGACGACGCGTACCCCGATGGCACTTTCCGGGGTTGGGCGGACCTGGTGGCGACCCGGCTCGCCGCCGACGCGGGGCCCGACTTCAGGTATGCCAACCTGGCCATCCGGGGCCGGCTCTTCCCCAGCGTGGTTGCCGAGCAGGTGCCCTCCGCGGTGGCGATGAAGCCGGATCTGATCAGCTTCGCGGCCGGTGGCAACGACGTGTTGCGGCGCACCTTCGACCCGGACACGCTCGTCGCCCGCTTCGACGAGGTGGTTCGGCAACTGCGCTCGGGCGGCGCCGACGTGCTCCTCTTCCGGTTCGCGGACGTGATGGCCCGACTGCCCGGCCAACGCCTCGTCGCACCCCGGGTGCAGCTGCTCAACCAGGCGGTAGGTGAGACCGCCGAGCGGCACGGCGCGATCATGGTCGACCTGTACGCCGACGACACGTTCCTCAATCCGATGCTCTGGAGCACCGACCGGTTGCACCTCTCCCCGGCCGGCCACCGCCGCGTTGCCGGGCAGGTGTTGAACGCCCTCGGGGTCGGCTGCGACGAGGAGTGGTTGATGGTGCCACCGAACCCGGCGCCGTCGCCGTGGCTGGCCGCCCGCGCCGCTGACCTGAGGTGGGCCGGTCAGCACCTGGCTCCCTGGGTGAAGCGGCGGCTGACCGGGAGGTCGTCCGGCGACACGGTGACGGCGAAGCGCCCGCACCTCGGCCCGCTCGTCGACTGAGCGTGCTCACCCTGCACACCGCACCTCTGCTGCGTCACGACCGGAACAGCGAGCTGCTGCCCGAGCACGCCGTGCTTGTCAATGGTGACCGGGTGGAGGCCGTCGGCCCGCTGGCCGAGCTGAGGTCGGTGTACGCCGGTGCCCGGCTGCGCCGCTGGCCCGGCACGCTGGGACCGGGTCTGCTGCACGACCGGCCGCTGCCGCCCGCGCCGACCCCACGCGAGCGGATGTACGAGCTGCTGCGCACCGGGGTGACGGCGGTGCTTGCGGAACACCTGGCCGACCCCGCGCTGCGGGCCGCCGCCGAGCGGAGTGACCTCCTGGTGCTGCCCACCGCCGCGGTCCCGACGCTGCGACCGGGCGGCCGGGCCGACCTCGCGGTGCACGGCCTCGACGGCAGCTGCCTGGTGACCGTGGTCGCCGGTCGGATCGTCCACCGCCGCGCCTGAACGAGTCGAACCGACTCCACTGTGGAGCTTACGTGTCCAATCGGGGTCGCCCGATGTCCGCCTTCCTCGATAGCATCCGCTGCCCCCGCTGATCGGAAGGCGGGGACATCGGGGAAAGGTGGATGAGGGATGACCCTCATACCTGGCACGACGACATCCGCAAGGCCGGTCCGGGCCCTCCTGGCCGTAGGGCTCACCGTGGCGGCCGCCGCCGGGACGCTCACGCTCACCGCTGCGCCGGCCGCAGCGAACGAACTCTCAGTCGGTGACAACAACCCACCGGGTGTGCCGACCGAGCTGCAAACCTCCGGCGAGACGTGCACGACGGCCGAGCCGTACCAGTTGTGGCAGAACGACGACCTGGCGCTCTCCGCGATCCTGCACGACCCGGACGTCGACGTGAACGGTGGCACCGACAGGTTGACCACCACCTTCGCGCTCTGGCCGGTGGACGAGCCGACGGCTCGGATCGAGCGGGTCGGCTACAACGGTCGGGAAGGTGACCGGGAAAGTGGCCTCTTCGAACGGGAGACGCTCACCCACGGCCGGGTGTACGCGTGGCAGGTGCGGGCGGCGGACAGTTGGGCGACAGGCGAGTGGAGCGGCCTTTGCTACCTCCGGACCGACTTCCAGGGCCCGGAGACCGCGCCGGTGGTCACCTCCACCGACTTCCCGGTCGAGGGCTGGACCCCGGCGCTGCCCGGCCGGTTCACCTTCGACGCGGCGTCGACACCTGACGCGGTCGGCTTCCGGTACGAGCTGCTCGGCGGAGACGGCGTCCACACGGTGTCGGCGGACCAACCCGGCGGCTCGGCCACCGTCACGCTCCGCCCCGACGCGGGCCCCAACACCCTCGTGGTGTGGAGCCTGGACGCGGCCGGGAACCTGTCGCCCGAGGCGCGGTACGAGTTCCGGGCCAGCGACGTCGCACCGGTCGTCACCGGCAGACTCACCGAGGTCGGCGTGCCGGCCACGTTCACCGTGCAGCCGCAGATGCCAGGGGTGGTCGGCTACCGGTTCCGCCTGGACGGCGACCCCGAGCAGACCGTCGAGGCAGCGGCCGACGGCACCGCCACGCTGACCGTCACCGCCACTCGGGGCGGCAACCGGACGCTCTCCGTGACCAGCGTGACCGCCGACGGCGTGACCGCCACCACGACGAGCACCTTCGTGCTGTCCACCGCCCCGAAGATCAGCGCGACGGTCTATCGGCAGGGCGCCACCAGTGGGGCTCCGGGCGTGCCCGGTGTCTTCACCTTCACGCCGCGCCAGCCTCACGTGGTCAGCTACCGCTACAGCTTCAACACGGTGACCAGCACCGTGGCCGCGGCGGCCGACGGCACCGCATCGGTGACCTGGACGCCGACCAAGGCGGGGTTGACCATGCTCACCGTCTGGAGCATCGACCGGAACGGCACCCAGTCGGCTTCGGCGTCCTTCATCTTCTTCGTCGGCAACCCGCCGCCGAGCAACCCGGCGCAGGCCGGCGACAGGTAGACAACCGATCGGCCGGCCGGCCCACCACCCCGTGCGGGTGGTGGGCCGGTCCCGTTACAGCGGTCGCGGACGGCGATCCGGCGTACCTTGGGGATCATGTCTGTGCCGAACGATCCCGATCCCCGCCTCCAGTCGTACGCGGACCCGCAGCGGCTGGTCACCACCGAGTGGCTGGCCGAGCACCTGGGCGACGAGGGCCTCGTCGTCGTCGAGTCCGACGAGGACGTGCTGCTCTACGAGTCCGGTCACATTCCCGGTGCCGTCAAGGTCGACTGGCACCTGGAGCTCAACGACCAGGTGACCCGGGACTACCTGGACGCCAAGAGCTTCGCCGACATGTGTGCCGCCAAGGGCATCGGCCGGGGCGACACCGTCGTCTTCTACGGCGACAACTTCAACTGGTGGGCCGCGTACGCCCTCTGGGTCTTCTCGCTCTTCGGTCACGCCGACGTGCGACTGCTCGACGGCGGCCGGCAGAAGTGGATCGCCGAGGGGCGCGAGGTGACCCGCGACAAGACGGCTCGTCCGCGCGCCGACTATCCGGTGCCGCTTCGCGACGACGCGCCACTGCGGGCCTTCCGTGAGCAGGTCATGGCGCACGTCGCGTCCGGCCGGCCGCTCGTCGACGTCCGGTCGCCGGGTGAGTACACGGGCGAGATGCTGCACATGCCGGACTACCCGCAGGAGGGCGCGCTGCGCGGCGGGCACATCCCGGGAGCGGTCAGCAAGCCGTGGAAGTCCGCCGCCAACGAGGACGGCACGTTCAAGTCCGCCGACGAGCTGAAGACGATCTACGCCGACCAGCTCGGGCTGAGCCCGGACGACGACGTGATCGCGTACTGCCGGATCGGCGAGCGGTCCAGCCACACCTGGTTCGTGCTGCGGCACCTGCTCGGCTACCCGCAGGTGCGCAACTACGACGGCTCGTGGACCGAGTGGGGCAATCTGGTCCGGGCGCCAGTGGTCAAGGGCGACCAGCCCGGCGGTCTGGCTGCCTGACCCGCCCGCCGCCGGTCGGTCGTTCGGTGATCGACTCGGGTTCCTGATGTCGGCCGTTCCGCTCGCCCGGACACGCGATGTCAAGGAACCCGAGTCGACCACGTCGGGGCGACGCCGTTCGCGTGGTGGTCAGCCCGCGAGTGCGATCGCGCCGCGCAGGTCGCGGATGATCCCGGTGACTTCGCCGGTCTCCGGATGCCAGCGCGCCAGGGCAGCCGGCTCCAGTCGCAGTAGCACCGCGCCCTTGTTGTCCCAGCCCAGCACGTCGCAGCAGCCCTTGGCGCGATCCCGGCCCAGGTCGAGCAGGTGGAGCACGTGGCCGGTCCGCGCGTCCAGCACGGCCGCCCCCTCGGCGCCGTCGATCTCGCCGCTGACGATCCATGCCGCCCGGGCCAGCCGTTCGCCGTGCAGCCAGCCCCGGCCGTAGAACTCGTTGATCTGATAGGGGGACGGCAGCCCCGACGCGTTGATCGGCTGTTCGGAGCGGATGTCACCGTCCCGGGCGGTTCGGCTGCGCAGCTTCAGGCTGGTCCCCTCGCCGTACATGTCGATCAACGGGGCCTCGCGGCCGGCGGCCGGGTCGGGCGCGATCAGCTCCCAGGTCGACACGTCGATCGTGCTTGACGCGCCGGTGACCCGGTCCACCGCGTACGTCCGGTCGTCGCCCCCGACCAACACCCGGTCGTGTGCCCACACCACCAACTCCAGGTAGCCGTCCAGCGGTATCCGGCGGACGGCAGCCGTGGTGAGGTCGATCATGACCAGTTCCTTGGTCTGCGCGAACGCGGCCGACCGGCCGTCCGGCGACAGCACTCCCGGCTTGAGGGCGGTGGCCTCGTTGCCACCCGCGTCCCGGGTCGGTGCAAGCGTCACCACGTCGAGGCTGCGCACCACGCCGTCGTTGCCGAGCACCCGGACCGGGCCGTTCGCCTGGTTCTCCTCGTCGACCGGTTGGAACAGCGCCAACGCCCGCTGGACCGGTCGCTCGGAGAGCGGCACGGTGGCCGGGTCGCCGAGCCGGGCCAACGGATCGGGCGGGTAGGTCAGCTCGGTGGGTGGCCGCTGCACCGGGGCCCCGTGGGTGGGGCCGGCGGTCGGGGTGACCGTGGGACCCACCGGAGGGACCGGCGCTGCGGACGGTCGCAGGGCCGCTACCGTGCCACCGCCGACCAGTGCCACGGCCAGGGCGACCACTCCGACGGCCCGCCGGGTCCGCCGGGTCCGCCGAGCCCGCTCCCAACCGGCGGCGGCCGGCTGGCTGGGGAGTACGTCCTCGACGCTGACGGTCAGCAGTCGACGCAGATCCTGCTCGTTCACGGGTTCACCTCCAGACCGCTGGCCAGATCGGCCGAGCCTCGGCCCGGTCGGGCATCCCGGGCGAGGTCCGGGGCGACCTCGCGGAGCCGGCGCAGTGCCGCGTGACACTGGCTCTTCACGGTGCCGACGGTCACCCCGAGCGCCTCGGCGGTGGCGACCTCGGTCAGGTCCTCGTAGTAGCGCAGCACCAGCACGGCCCGCTGCCGTGGTGGCAGCAGGCCCAGCGCCTCGTGCATGGTCAGGCGCAACGCGCCGTCCCGGTCGTGGGCCACCTGATCGGGCGGTGCGGCGCTGAGCCATTCCCGCCGCCGACGACGCCACCACGACACCGAGTCGCGGTAGAGGATCGCCCGCACGTACGCCGAGGGGTCGCTGTTGCGGACCGAGGACCAGCGCAGCGCCAACTTCAGCAGCGCGTCCTGGAGGAGGTCTTCGGCCTGGTGCTGGTTGCCGCAGATGAGGTAGGCCGCGCGGAGCAGCCGGTGCTGGTGGTTCTCCACGAAGGCGAGGTAACCGTCGCGTCCGTCGTCCCTCTTCGGCGCCATCCGCCCCCCTCCCCGGCCGTCGCGCTGTAGACGTCAACTGGCAGACGCACGGGGGGTGGAAAAAGGTTGGGTCAGCTCGGTGGCGTTTCGGTCAGATAGCGCTGGAGGGTCGGTGCGACCCAGGCGACCAGCTCTTCCGGTGTGGTGTCCACCATGGGCGGCAGGCGAACGATGTACCGGGTGAAGGCGAGGCCGAGGATCTGACTTGCCACCAGGCCGGCTCGCCGTGCGGTAAGCGTCGGGTCGGTGCCGAACGTGGCCACCGCGGCGGTGAGCTGGTCGGCGAAGATGCCCCGCATGCGTTCGGCGGCACCGGGATTGGTGCTGGCGGCCCGCAGCAGCGCCACCAGGGTCTCGTCGCCCTCCCAGCGGGTGAGGAAGTGCCGAACCAGCACCGCGCCGAGGTGAGTGGGTGGCACCGAGGTCAGGTCGGGCAGACGGAGGTCGAACTCGGCCGCCGCCGCGAAGAGCCCCTCCTTGCTGCCGTAGTAGCGCATGACCATCGACGGGTCGATCTGGGCGTCGGCGGCGATGGCGCGGATCGTGGCCCGCTCGTAGCCGTCCGCCGCGAACCGTTCCCGGGCCGCTCGCAGGATCGCCGCACGGGTGGCGTCGGAGCGACGGGCCTGGGTCGGCTGGGCGGACGGTGTCATGCCAACGACCGTATGCCAACAACCGTTGACACGCAATCAGCCGAGCCCTACCATTGCCAACAAGTGTTTGCCAACAAGCGTTGGTAATGGTCTTCTGGAGGTGCCCATGCTGCCCACGAGCACCGACGTCCTGGTGGTGGGCGCCGGCCCGACGGGTCTCGCCACCGCGCTGACCCTGGCCCGGCGCGGAGTCGAGGTGACAGTGCTGGACCGACTGGCCGCGCCGCCGACGACCTCCCGCGCAGCCGTCGTGCACGCGTACACCCTGGAGGTGCTGGACCGGATCGACGCTGCGGCGCCGCTGATCGCCCAGGCGGTGCGGACGCCGCGCTTCACCGTGCGCGACCGGGACCGGGTGCTGCTGTCGGTGCCGTTCCACGAGTTGCCGTCCCGCTTCCCCTACGCGCTGCTGGTCTCCCAGGCGGTCACCGAGGCGGTGCTCACCGACGCGTTGGCCGACCTCGGCGTCCAGGTCCGACGGTCTCGTCAGCTCACCGGGCTGAGCCGCGCCGGAAACGCCATGCTCGCCCAGGTGGACGGAGAGGCGATGTACGCCCGGTTCGTCGTCGGCGCGGACGGGCTGCACAGCACCGTGCGGCAGTTGGCCGGCATCGGCTTCACCGGAAGCAGCGACGAGGAGTCCTTCGTGCTCGCCGACGTACGGGTACGCAGCGTGCTGCCCCGCGACGAGGCGGCGCTCTTCCTCGCCCGCCCCGGGCCGCTGGTCTGGGCGCCACTCCCCAACGGGGTGGTCCGGTTGGTCGCCGCCGTGCAGACCGCCCCGGCCCAACCGGATGCGGCCTACCTCCAGGCGTTGCTCGACGAGCGCGGCCCGGCACGACGACCCGACCGGGTGACCGACGTGGTCTGGGGCTCCCGGTTCCGGGTGCACCACCGGATCGCCGACACCTTCCGCGCCGGGTCGGTGCTGCTGGCCGGCGACGCCGGACACGTGCACAGCCCGGCCGGTGGGCAGGGCATGAACCTCGGCATCTGCGACGGGGTCGCGCTCGGCACCGCACTTGCGGACGTGCTCGGCGGTGGCCCGGAGACGCTGCTCGACGACTACACGGCCCGGCAACGACCGATGGCCGAGGACGTGCTGAGCTTCGCCGCCGGACTGACCCGGATGGCCGGCGTCTCCCCGGCCAGACGACCGGCCCGGGACGTGCTGCTCCGGCTGCTCGGTGCCGTGCCACCGGCCCGTCGGCGGATCGCGCTGCGCCTGTCCGGGTTGTCGCACCGGGAGCGAACGCCGAGCTAGGCCACGCCGCTGCTGCTCAACACACCGGATTCGGCCGGCCGCAGGGTCCGCCATGCGGCCAGAGTGACAAGCGCGAAGGTCCCCGCAGCCGCGACCGCCACCGGCACCGTGCCGTACGCCCCGGCGGCCAGCCCGGCCAGCACCGCCCCGAGCGGTGCGGTGAGCAGACCGACCATCCGCTGCGCGGCACCGACCCGGCCCAGCCTGTCGCTCGGCACGTGCCGCTGCCCGTACGACGCGCAGAGGCTGTTCCACACCACCGTGCCGGCGGCGAAGACGGCAAGCGCGATCCCGCCCGGCACCGGATGCCGGGCCAGCGCGAAGCCGGCAAGCGCCACGGTCTCCACGGCCAGCACCGCGCGCAGCGCCGGCACCGTGCCGAGCCAGCCGGCCAGCCGCCCCGCCCCGAGCGCCCCCGCCACGCCCCCGACGATAGCGGCGGCGGCGAACAGCCCGTACCCAGCCGGCGGCACCCGCAGCACGTCCAGCGCGTAGAGCACGAGCACCGCCATGATTCCGCTGATCGCCAGGTTGCTTGCGGCGGCGAGCACGGTGACCCGCCACAGGGTCCGGTGCGCCCGCAGCCAGCGCAACCCCTCGACCATCTCGCTCCACACCGAACCGCGCTGCCGGGCCGTCCCCGGGTCGGCGGCGGGAGGTGGGTTGAGGGCCAGCACGAGCAGGGCGGCCGCCGCGAAGGTGACCGCGTCGAGCGCGAACGGAAGGGCTGCCGCAACGGCGAACAGGACTCCTGCGGCGGGTGCCCCGAGGAAGCCACCGGCCACCGCCGACCCCGCCTGGAGCCGGCCGTTCGCCCGGGGCAACGCGTCCGGCGGCACCACTGTGGGGAGCAGCGCGAACGAGGAGGAGTCGAAGAGAGTGCCGAGCGCGGCGAGCAGGAACGCCACCACCAGCAACACCAGGACGCCGACCCGGTCGAGCGCGACCGTCACGGCCAGCGCCGCCACCACCGCGGCGCGTACCCCGTCGACAAGGGCCATCGTCCGCCGACGGTCCCAGCGGTCCGCGTACACCCCGCCGAGCAGGCCGAACAGCAACGGCGGCAGCTGACCGGCCACGGTGACCGCCGCGATCACCCGGGGATCGCGGGTCACGGTCGCGGCCAACAGGGCCAGTGCCGGGGTACGCAGCGCGTCCCCGAACCGGGACGCGACGGCGGCGGACCACAGCAGTCGAAAGTCCCGGCCCAGAGCGGAGGAGGTCATGCCGGCGACCGTGCCGGCTCGACCGGGTCGAGGGTCAAGCCGCCGGCAGAGGGGGCCGCGCCTGTCGGTGATCATCGGTACGGTGGGCGCCGGCACCAGGACGGGGAGAGATCAGGCGTGGACCACACTTTCCAGGTCGACCTACGCGGCGTGGTCGACCTGCTCAGTCATCACCTCTACGGCAGCCCGCGGGTCTACGTCCGCGAGCTGCTCCAGAACGCGGTGGACGCGATCACCGCCCGGCGCGGGACCGAGCCGGACGCGCCGGCGCTGGTCCGCATCGACCCCCCGGACAGCACCGGCGACGGCACCCTGCGGGTGCACGACACCGGCATCGGCCTGACCGAGGCGCAGGTGCACGAGCTCCTGGCCACCATCGGTCGCAGCTCGAAGCGCGACGAACTGGGCTTCTCCCGGCACGAGTTCCTCGGTCAGTTCGGCATCGGCCTGCTCTCCTGCTTCCTGGTGGCCGACGAGATCCAGGTGCTCACCCGGCACGGCGACAACCCCACCGTGCGCTGGACCGGGTACGCCGACGGCCGCTACGCGGTGACCGTGGCCCCGCCCGAGGCCGCCCGAGCCGAGCCGGGCACCACCGTCACGCTCGTGCCCCGCCGCGACGCGGACCAGTGGTTCACCACCCCGACCGTGACCGACCTGGCCCGGCTCTTCGGTGCGCTGCTGCCGGTCACCGTCCGCGTCGGTGACGTCGTCACCACCACCGGGGAACCACCCTGGCCGACCACGCCAGGTGCGCCGCTGGACCGCGCGGCGTTGATCCGGTACGCCCGGGAGACGCTCGGCGTGGACCCGTTCGACGTCCTACCGCTGGCCGTGCCGGAGGCCGGGCTGACCGGCGTAGCCGTCATCCTGCCGACCCCGGTGAACCCGGCGGCCCGAGCCGGGCACCGCGTCTACCTCAAGCGGATGCTGCTCACCGAGAACGCCGACGGGCTGCTGCCGGAGTGGGCGTTCTTCGCACACTGCGTGGTGGACGCGACCGAGCTGCGCCCGACCGCGAGCCGGGAGGCCCTCTACGAGGACACCCTGCTGACCGCGACCCGGGAGGCGCTCGGCGACCAGGTGCGCGGCTGGCTGGTCCGGCTGGCACGGCACGACCCGCACCGGCTGGCCGAGTTCCTCCGCGTGCACCACCTCGGCGTGAAGGCCCTGGCGCTGCACGACGACGAGATGCTCCGACTCGTCGACAGGTGGTGGCCCATGGACACCAACGTCGGCACGCTCACCCTCGCCGAGTTCCGCGAGCGCTACGGCGTGGTCCGCTACGCGGCGAGCCTCGACGAGTTCCGCCAGCTCGCCGCGGTGGCCGCCGCGCAGGACCTGGCGGTGGTCAACGCCGGTTACACGTACGACACCGAGCTGATCGAGCGGTTGCCGGTGGTCGACCGCTCGGTGCTCATCGAACGGTTGGAGCCGAGCGACCTCACCACCCGCTTCGACGCGCTCGACCCGCAGGTGGAGTTGGCGCTGCGACAGTTCCTGGCGGCGGCGCAGAGGGCCGTCGAGCGTTCCGGCTGTGAGGTGGTCATCCGGGCGTACGACCCGGTATCGCTGCCCGCGCTCTACCTGGTCAGCCGGTCGGCAGCGTTCAACGACCAGTTGGCGGCCAGCCGGGACCGGGCCGACGAGCTGTGGGGTGGGGTGCTCGACGCGCTCGCCGCCACCGCCCCGCCGGACCGTCCGCAGCTGGTGCTCAACCACCGCAACCCGCTGGTACGACGAGTGGCCATGCTGAGCGACCCGGAGCTGGTCGGCCTCGCCGTCGAGGCGCTGTACGGGCAGGCGCTGCTGCTCGGCCACCACCCGATCCGCGCGGCCGATGCCGCGCTGCTCAACGATTCCTTCCTCGGCCTGCTCGGCCGGGCTGTTCCGGGACGGGAGTGAGCATGACCGACGAGGATCTCTGGCGGGTGCTGCGCGGCATCACCGACATGCCGTACGGGGCGGGGCAGATCGCCGCCCTGGAGCAGTTGCTGCGCCGGGTGGACGCCGCCGACGACAGGCACCTCGCGTTCGCAAGCCGGATGCAGGCCACCATCGGCTACATCTACGGTGGTGAGCCGGCGAAGTCCTTCGTGACCTTCTCCTGGTGCCTGTCCGAGTTCGACCGGGACCCGCAGCCCTACCACCAGCGCCACCTGCACCAGCTGCTGTGGCACTTCAAGTACATGGCGTCCGGCCTGCTGAAGTTCCCCGAGGTGCCGCTGGACCGCACGTACGCGGTGCTCGACGACATGGAGCGGCGCTACCGGGCCGGCGGGCACAGCCTGCAGGTCGTCTACAAGCACCGCTTCCGGGTCGCCGACCACGTGGGAGACGTCGAGACCGCAGCCCACTGGTACCGGCTCTGGCAGACCACCCCCCGTGACCAGCTCTCCGACTGCGCCGGCTGTGATCCGACGAGCCAGGTGGGCTACCTCGCCGACACCGGGCGGGACGCCGAGGCGGTGGCGCTCGCCGAGCCGGTGCTCGCCGGTCGCCTCACCTGCATCGAGCAGCCGCAGACGATCCTCACCGCGCTGCTCCTGCCGTACCTGCGTAGCGGCCGGGCCGAGGAGGCGCGGGACGCGCACCGGGAGGCGTACCGCCGGCTGCGGGGCAACCTCGCCGACCTGTGGGACATCGGGGACCACATCGAGTTCTGCACGCTCACCGGCAACGAGGCACGGGCCGTCGAGCTTGTCGAACGGCACCTGGATTGGCTGGACCGGCCGCCGTCGCCGGCCGCCGCCATGCACTTCGCGGCGACCGCCGCGGCAGCGCTGCGCCAGGCCGGCACGTCGACTCTCTACCGCCGGGCTGCGGAGGGCCGACCGGCGGCCGAGGTGACGGCGGCGTCGTTGGCGGACGAGCTGACCGAGACCGCCACCGGTCTGGCCGCCCGTTTCGACGCCCGTAACGGCACCACCCACCAGTCGGAGTGGATCGGCCGCCGGTTGGCGGTGCAGGCGAGCGGGGAGCACGTGCCGTTGTCGGCGAGCGTGCGCCGCCGGGCGACCCGCCCGACCCGCCCGACCGGGGACGAGCCGGTCGTCGAGCCGGGCCGGGCCGCGCAGCCGCGGATCGACCCGGGTGGACGACCCACCGTGGCGCTGCCGACCGACGCCAGCCCGGACGACCTGCTGGACCTCGCGGAACAGAGCTGGGGCCGGCACGACCGGGCCACCTTCCGGGCGGCGCTCGTCGCGTTCGACGATCGGTTCGGCTCCGCCGAACTGCCCGCCCGCACGTCCGCGCACCGGCTGGCGCTGCGGGCGGCGGAGCGCGGCGACGAGGACGACATCGACGGTGCGATCACGCTGAGTCGGGCGGCGCTTGAGCTGTACCGGGAGACGGGCGAGGAGGTGCAAGCCCAGACGGTCGCCGGGCGGCTCGGCGTGCTGTTGACCCGGTCCGACGAGGGCGGCGAGGAAGGGCTGCTGCTGGTCCGCGAGGCGGCCGAGGTGCTGGACCGGCTCGGCGACACCAAGCAGAGGGCGGCCGGACACGACCGGGTGGCGTTGGCGCTGCTGCACCGCGAACGGTGGGCGGACGCCCTCGCCGCGCTCGACCGGATACCCGCCGAGGCGGGCGGCGATCGGCACCTGGCGGCCCGGGTCGCGCTGCACCGAGGACACCTGTTGGAGCAGCTGAACAGGTTCGACGAGGCCCGCGCCGCCGTCGACGAGGCCCGCCGGATCGGCCGGGAGCTGGGCGTCGACGAGGTGGTCACGGGCGCCTGCCTGGCGTACGCACGGCTTGTCGACGATCCGGCGGACGCCGTGGCCGCCTGCGACGAGGCGTTGACGGTGGCACCTGCGGACGCGGAGCTGCCGGTCCGGGTCGCCCGCGCCCGGGCGTTGCTCTCGGCCGGACAGGCCGTCGACGCCGTCGACGACTTCGTCGAGGCGGTGACGCTGTGCGTGGAGCGGGGCGCCGAGGGGGACGCGTTCCTGCGGTGGGAGCTGGCGAACGCGTACCGGGTGGTGGGCCGGCTCGCCGAGGCCGCCGAGGTCGCCGAGGAGGCCGTTCTCGGCCTGGACCGATTGGGCGCCCAGGCGGAAGCCGACCGTTGTCGACACCTGCTGGCCGGCGTCTACGCAGGGCTTGGCGAGATCGACCCGGCGTTGGCTCTGCTGGAGCAGCTGGCACGCAATCTGGATGGGCCGGACAACCTTCCGCACCGGGCACAGGTGCTGGAGGAGGCCGGCGGCGTCCTCTACGACGCCGATCGGGACGCAGCGGCCGGCGAGCGGTTCGCCGCCGCGGCTGAGGCGTACCGGCTCGGCGACCTGCCGCTTGACGAACTGCGCGCCCGCCGACGGGAGGCGTACGCCTGGTTCTGGGCCGACGACCGGGACGCGGCGTTGCACGCCGTCGCGGTGGTGGACGGGTTGGCGGCGAAGGTGGCCGGGCAGGTCGAACCGGCGGTGACGTACGAGCTGGCGATGGCGGCCGAGACCGGCGCGCGGGTGCTCATCGGGGAGGACCGGCTGGACGAGGCGTTGGGCCGGCTCACCGGGGTGCCGGAGCGGTTGCGGTCGATCGAGGCGTTCGGTGAGGCCGCCCAGGTGGAGGCCCTCACCGGTGAGCTGCTGCTGCGCCTGGAACGGCCGGCCGAGGCGGAGCCGCTGCTGCGCCGCGTACTCGGTGGGTTGCCGGCCGACTCGCGGCAGGTCCGCCAGACGGCCTGGCTGCTGGCTCGGGTGCTGGACCTGCTCGATCGGCCCGCGGATGCCGCCGCGGTGCGGGCGGAGCACGACCTGGACGAGGACGACTGACCGTCGCGGACCGCCCCTGGCCAGGTCAGGGGCGGCCCGGCTCGGCGCGGGACGGAACCGACCGGGACCCAACGCGGGCTTCTCGCGGTCTAGGCTTGCCCGGTGACGGTGGAGCAGCAGGCACGGGGTGCGGCGGGTGCGGGCCGGCGCAGGTCCCGCAAGGATGAGATCCTGGAGATCGCGGTAGGTCTGTTCGCGGCGCGCGGCTACCACGGCGTGTCGATGGACGACATCGGCGCGGCCGCCGGGGTCACCGGTCCGGCGCTCTACCACCACTTCGCCGGCAAGGAGGCCATGCTCGCCGCCGCGCTGATTCCGGTGAGCGAGGGGTTGCTCGCCGGTGGGCGGGAACGGACCGCCGGGCGCTCGGACGACCCGCGCGTTGTGCTGGAGTCGCTCATCGACTTCCACGTCGAGTTCGCGCTGGCCAATCCGGCGGTGATCGCCCTGCACCTGCACGAGCTGGACCGGCTGCCCGAGGAGCCGCGGCGGCGGATCCGTCGCCTGCAACGGCTCTACGTCGAAGAGTGGGTGACGGTGCTCACAGCGCTGCACCCGGGCATGCCCGACGGCGAGGCGCGGGTGCTCGCGCACGCCGCGTTCGGCCTGATGAACTCGACCCCGTTCCTCGGTGGTGAGGTGGACAGGCGACGCCGCGCCGAGCTGCTGCGCGGCGCGACACTTGCCGCGCTGCTGGCCTGAGCGGACTCGTCAGAAGCCTGTCGGTCGTGGTTTCCTGACGGCGTCCCACCATCCGGACGCCGGGAGGAAACATGATCGAGTCACTGCTTGTCGCCAATCGGGGCGAGATCGCACGCCGGATCATCCGGACCGCCAAGCGGCTCGGGGTCCGCGCGATCGCGGTGCACTCGGAGGCCGACGCCGACCTGCCGTTCGTCGCCGAGGCGGACGAGGCGGTCCTGATCGGCCCAGCGAATCCGGCGCTGAGCTACCGCAACACCGAGGCGATCCTCGCCGCCGCGAAGGCGACAGGTGCGCAGGCCATCCACCCCGGGTACGGCTTCCTGTCGGAAAATGCGGAGTTCGCCCGTACCGTCGAGGCGAGCGGCCTGATCTGGGTCGGGCCCGGCGCCGACGCGATCACCGCGATGGGCGACAAGATCAATGCTCGGAATCTGATGGCGGCGGCCGGCGTTCCGGTCGCGCCCGGCACCACCGACCCGGCAGCCGACCTGGACGCGGCGGTCACGGCCGCCGCCGAGATCGGCTACCCGGTGATGGTCAAGGCCGCCGCCGGTGGCGGCGGCATGGGCATGGGTGTGGCCGTCGACGAGGCCGCGCTGCGCACCGAGTACGACAAGGTGCGCGCGTTCGCCGAGCGGATGTTCGGGGACGGCTCGGTGCTGATCGAGCGGTACTTTCCCCGGGTACGGCACGTCGAGGTGCAGATCCTCGGCCTGGCCGACGGTCGGGTGGTGGCGCTCGGCGAGCGGGAGTGCTCGGTGCAGCGGCGCAACCAGAAGCTTGTCGAGGAGTCCCCGTCGCCGGCCGTCTCGCCGGAGCTGCGGTCCCGTCTCCTGGCCGCGGCGGTACGGGCCGGCGAGGCGGTCGACTATCGCAACGCGGGCACGGTGGAGTGTCTGTTGGTCCCGCGTCAGCGGGACGCTGCCGGCACTGCTCCCGGTTCCGAAGACTTCTTCTTCCTGGAGATGAACACGCGGTTGCAGGTCGAGCACCCGGTGACCGAGTACGTCTACGGCATCGACCTGGTCGAGGAGCAGCTACGGGTGGCCTCCGGGTTGACGCCGACGTTCGACCCGGACGCGTTGATCCCTCGTGGCCACGCCATCGAGATGCGGATCAACGCGGAGGACCCGAAGCGCTTCCTGCCCGGCCCCGGTGTGATCAGGACGTGGGTGGAGCCGGCGGGCGGAGGTGTCCGGGTGGACTCGGGCTACACCGAGGGCAACACGGTCACCCCGTTCTACGACAGCCTGCTGGCCAAGCTGATCGTCAGCGGCGCGACCCGCGAGGAGGTGCTCGACCGCGCCCGGCATGCGGTCGCTGCCTTCCAGATCGAGGGCCCGAAGAACAACGTCCCCTTCTTCGCCGAGCTGCTGGACAACGAGGAGTTCCGCTCCGGCGCCTACGACACGGGCATCGTCTCCCGGATGCGCTAACCCCACCACCTCCCGGGGTCCCGCTCCCCATCCCGGCTGGGGCGGGTGATCAAGAGGTTTGCGTCAGGATTCGCGTCGAGGGTGACGCAAACCTCTTGATCAACATCGGGGTGGCATGCTGGACGGACCCCTGAGCGCTGCTTTCGTCACAGTGAGGTGACCCCTTATGGCGGACCTGCCGAGTTTCGTCACGATCCGTGAGGTCGGGCCACGGGACGGGTTGCAGAACGAGGACCCGATTCCGACCGACGCCAAGGTGCGGCTGCTCGACGCCCTCTCCGGCACCGGCGTGCGCCGGATCGAGGCGGTGTCGTTCGTGCACCCGAAGGCGATTCCGCAGATGGCCGACGCCGACGAGGTGTGGCGGCGCGCGGTGAAGGCCGACGGGGTGCGCTACTCGGCGCTGGTGCCGAACACCCGGGGCGCCCAGCGGGCCCTCGCTGCCGGGTTCACCGAGATCGAGGTGGTGGTCTCGGCCAGTGACACGCACAACCGGCGCAACGTCAACCGGTCCACCGACGAGTCGCTCGACGACATCGCCGAGCTGATCGACCTGCTGCACGGTGCGTCGGCGCGGGTCGAGGTGATCGTGGCGACAAGCTTCGGCTGCCCGTACGAGGGGGACATCGACCCGGAGCGCGTCGCCGGGATCGTGGACCGGGTGGTCCGCGACGGCGCGGACCGGGTGGCGTTCGGCGACACCACAGGCATGGGCACCCCACGCCGGGTCCGCGAGCTGGTGACCGCGGTGCGCGACCGCAACGCGCAGGTGCCGGTGCTGCTGCACTTCCACAACACCCGGGGTACGGCGCTTGCCAACCTGTTGACCGCGCTGGAGCTGGGGGTGACCGAGTTCGACGCCAGCGTCGGTGGCCTCGGTGGCTGCCCGTACGCCCCGGGGGCCAGCGGCAACCTGGCCACCGAGGAGGCCGTGCACATGTTGCACGACATGGGCATCGACACCGGCATCGACCTGGCGGCTCTGGTAGAGGCGGCCGAGCTGGCCGAGGAGTTGCTCGGCAAGAAGCTGCCGTCCGGCGTGCTCCGGGCCGGCCCGCGTACCCGGCTGACTCCGCTGCCGAGCTGAGGACGCGGCGAAGGGGCCGGCTAACGCGCCGGCCCCTTCCACCTGCCAGGTTTGTCAGCTCACCGAGGTGAGCGCGCCCGGCCAGCTGTCGCGGAAGATGTCCGCGCTGCGGTCGGTGGCGCTGAACGTGCCGGCGAAGAGGTTGCTGACCCGGTTCGCCTCGGCGCTGCTCGGGTACGGGTTGGTGCAGCTGGTGCCGGCGCTGCCGCCGGACATCAGCAGCGAGCAGTTCCCGTTGTAGTTGTCCGGCAGACCCAGGATGTGCCCGATCTCGTGCGTCATGATCCGCAGCGGACTGTACTGCGCCGCCTGCTGGGTGTCGATGTAGACCCGGCCGTTGCCGAGGCTGGTCCGCACGGCGTACGAGCCGCCGCCGGTGATCTGGTAGATGCGCAGGTTGGAGCCGCAGTTGGCGGAGAGCGTCAGGTTGACTGTGGCGTTGTTCCAGATCGAGGCGGCCTGGTTGGCGGTGCCGGCGTAGCTGCCCGCCTGGCTGGTGTTGTAGCAGATGGTCATGGCGGCGGACGCGGGCGACGGGTTGGCGACCGTGACACCGAGGGTGGCGAGTGCCGTCGCGAGCATCGCGACCGCGAGCCGATTGAGTCGTGAGGTCATCGCTGACTCCAATCCGGGAGGAGGGGGTGTCAGGAGCCTAGCGATATGTATTCATGTTTTTCAATGTCTTGTTCTCGGTCCGGCCGTCTGGTTCGCTCGTAGGTCGCCGACGGTCGTACCCATGCGCTAGCCTAACGATCGTTCAGGTCAGTATGGCGGAGGAGTCGGCGTGACGCTCGACGGTGAGGCACTTGAGCAACTGCGCAAGCGGGCCCGGTCCGGCGGCGCGGACAAATACCACGCGGCGAACGCCGCCAAGGGCAAGCTCTTCGCCCGGGAACGGGTCGCGCTCCTGGTCGACGAGGGCTCCTTCGTCGAGGACGGCCTCTACGCCAACGCCCTCGCCGACGGGCTGCCCGCCGACGGTGTGGTCACCGGCACCGCCACCATCGACGGTCGGCAGGTCTGCCTGATGGCCAACGACTCCACCGTCAAGGCCGGCAGTTGGGGTGCCCGCACGGTCGAAAAGATCATCCGAATCATCGAGCGCGCGTACTCCACGAGCGTCCCGATGGTCTACCTGGTCGACTCGGCCGGCGCCCGGATCACCGATCAGGTCGACCTCTTCCCGGGCCGGCGCGGCGCCGGCAAGATCTTCTGGAATCAGGTCCGCGCCTCGGGCTCGATCCCGCAGGTGTGCGCGCTGTTCGGTCCGAGCGCCGCAGGTGGGGCGTACATCCCGGCGTTCTGCGACGTGGTGGCGCTTGTCGACGGCAACGCGAGCATGTATCTCGGCTCCGACCGGATGGTCGAGATGGTCACCGGCGAGAAGACCACCCTGGAGGCGATGGGCGGGGCGAAGGTGCACACCGCCGAGTCCGGCGTGGGGCACTTCCTCTGCAAGACCGAGGCCGACGCGCTCGACGTCGTGAAGACCTACCTGTCGTACCTGCCGGCGAACTGGACGCAGGCGCCGCCGACCGCGCCGGCGGTCCCCGCGCCCGCGAAGGCCGACCTGGCGGCGCTGGTGCCGGCAAGCGAGCGGCAGGCGTTCGACATGCGGCGGTACGCCAAGGGCCTGCTCGACGAGGGTTCCTTCTTCGAGATCCAGGCCCTCTGGGCCAAGGAGCTGACCATCGGTTTCGGTCGCCTCGACGGGCAGGTCGTCGGCGTGGTCGGCAACAACTCGATGTTCAAGGGCGGTGTGCTCTTCGTCGACTCGGCCGACAAGGCCACCCGGTTCGTGCAGCTCTGCGACGCGTTCAACGTGCCGCTGCTGTTCCTCAGCGACGTACCCGGCTTCATGGTCGGCAGTGCCGTGGAGAAGCAGGGAATCATCCGGCACGGCGCCAAGATGATCACCGCGATCTCCGAGGCGACGGTGCCGAAGATCTGCGTGGTGGTCCGCAAGGCGTACGGCGCCGGTCTCTACGCGATGGCCGGACCCGGGTTCGAGCCGGACGCGACGATCGCGCTGCCGACCGCGAAGATCGCCGTGATGGGCGCCGAAGCCGCCGTGAACGCGGTCTACGCCAACAAGATCGCCGCCATCGAGGACGAGGCCGAGCGGGCCGCCTTCGTCGCCGCCAAACGTGCCGAGTACGAGCAGGACATCGACGTCGTCCGGCTCGCCAGCGAGCTGGTGGTGGACGCCATCGTCGAGCCGCACGACCTGCGCGCCGAGCTGGTCCGTCGATTCGCGGCGGCGGGCACCAAGGATCGGCAGTTCTCCCGCCGTCGGCACGGCGTCACCCCGGTCTGATCGACTCGGGCCCGCACAGCGACCCGCCCCGGCGTCACGAGCGCCGCGGCGGACCGTCCTTACAGGAGGATGAGATGGACTTCCGGCTCACCGACGAACAAGCGGCGCTGCGCGAGAGCGTGCGGGACTTCGCCCGCGAGATGGTCGCCCCGGTCATCGCGGAGCACTACGAGCGGCACACCTTCCCGTACGAGGTGATCCGGCAGATGGGCAAGATGGGCCTGTTCGGCCTGCCCTTCGACGAGGAGCACGGCGGTATGGGCGGCGACTACTTCGCGCTCTGCCTCGTCCTGGAGGAGTTGGCCCGGGTCGACTCGAGTGTGGCCATCACCCTGGAGGCGGCGGTCTCGCTCGGCGCGATGCCGATCTACCGCTTCGGCACCGAGGAGCAGAAGGCGACCTGGCTGCCTCGGTTGCTCAGCGGCGAGGCGTTGGCCGGTTTCGGGCTCACCGAGCCGGGCACCGGCTCGGACGCCGCCGGCACCCAGACGCGGGCGGTGCTGGACGGCGACGAATGGGTGATCAACGGTTCGAAGGCGTTCATCACCAACTCGGGCACCGACATCACGGCGATGGTGACCGTGACCGCGGTGACCGGCACGAACGCGGACGGCTCCAAGGAGTTGTCGACGATCATCGTGCCGACCGGCACGCCCGGGTTCACCGTCGCGCCGGGCTACTCCAAGGTGGGGTGGACCGCCTCGGACACCCACGAGCTGACCTTCGACGACTGCCGCGTGCCGGCCGCCAACCTGCTCGGCGAGCGCGGTCGGGGCTTCGCCCAGTTCCTGCGCATCCTCGACGAGGGTCGGATCGCCATCGCCGCGTTGGCCGTCGGTCTCGCCCAGGGCTGCGTCGACGAGTCCATCAAGTACGCGAAGGAGCGGCACGCCTTCGGCCAGCCGATCGGCGCGAACCAGGCCGTCCAGTTCAAGATCGCGGACATGGAGCTGAAGGCGCACACCGCCCGGTTGGCCTACTACGACGCCGCCGCACGGATGCTCGCCGGCGAGCCGTTCAAACGGCAGGCCGCCATCGCGAAACTGCACGCCAGCACGATCGCGGTGGACAACGCCCGGGAGGCCACCCAGATCCACGGCGGGTACGGCTTCATGAACGAGTACCCGGTGGCCCGGTTCTGGCGGGACTCCAAGATCCTGGAGATCGGTGAGGGCACCAGTGAGGTGCAGCGCATGATCATCGCCCGGGACCTGGGTCTCTGAGCGTCCAGCCGGACTGATCGGTCAATCGTTCCGGGCGGGCTGTCCGTACGGCTGTCGGGTTTCGGCGAGCGGGCGTCAGTAGCCCGACGTTCGACTGCCGATGGTCGGAGTCGATCCGTACTCTTCGTGCCCATGACTCCGGATCATGACCGGTCGCGGAGCCCGGCTGGGCGGACCACCCTGCCGGAGCTGCTCCGCGGGCATCGACGGGCCGCCGGCCTGACCCAGGCCGAGCTGGCGTCCCGGGCCGGGGTGGGTGTGCGGACGGTGCGTGACCTGGAGCGTGGTCGGTCAGTTCGACCGCAACGCACCACCGTCGAGTTGCTCGCCGGGGCGCTGGAGCTGACCGGCACCAGCCGGGCGGCGTTCATGGCCGCGTCCCGAGGTGCCGATCCGGCGGCACCGGACGGCACCTCGACGACGACGTTCACGGTCAGCGGCACCGTCACGTCGGCGGCCGCCACGACCGACCCGTCGGTCCTGCTCCCGCCACCGGTCGCGTTGATCGGCCGGGAGCGCGACCTCACCGAGTTGGCCGGGATGCTCACCGCGGCGCGAGGACCCCGGTTGGTGAGCCTCGTCGGGCTGGCCGGTGTCGGCAAGACCGCCCTGGCGACGTCGGTGGCGCACCTGGTGGCCTCCGCCCATCCGGCAGGTGTCGCCGGGGTGCTTGTCGGCGAGGGATCGGACGGCCCGGATGTGCTCGCCGCATCGATGTCCGTGCTCGGCGTGGCACGCCTCTCCGAGCTCGTGGCCCTGCTCGCCGGGCGGCCGGCACTGCTGGTGATGGACGCGGTGGAGCGGGCACCGGGTCCGGTGGCCGCGACCCTGCACCGATTGCTCGGCGCACTTCCCGCACTGCGGGTGCTTGTCACCGGGCGACACCCGGTCGGGTTGCCCGGTGAGCGGGTGTGGCCGGTCGCGCCGCTCGACGTACCACCGCCGGAGGCTGAGCACGACGGCATCGAGTCGTGGCCGGCGGTCGCGTTGTTCACCGCCCGGCTCGCTCAGGTCCGCCGTGAGCCGCCCACCGCCGCGGAGTTGCCGGCGCTCGCCGCCCTGGTCCGCCGGTTGGGAGGGCTGCCGTTGGCCATCGAGCTGATGGCCGCCCGGGGTCGACTCCTCGACCTCACCGAACTGCTTAACCGGTACGGCGACCGGGTGCTCGACCTGGCCACTCCCGCGGACGCCCACCCGGGCTGGGACGCTGCGGAGGCGCTCACCAGTCGGACGAGCGGACCCGACACCCCCACGGCCGTCGCGGTCACCCTGCGGGACGCGGTGGCGTTCAGCTACCGACTGTTGGCGTCGGACGAGCGGGCCGCGCTGCGGCAGCTCGCCGTCTTCGGTAACCGCTGGTCGGTCGAGTTGGCCGAGGAGATGCTCGCCGACGAGGCCGACCGGGACGGCACGGTGGCGATCGACCCGGTTCCGCTGTTGGACCGCTTCGTCGAGTTGGGGCTGCTGAGCGTACGCGGAACCGGGGCGTTCCGGTTCCGTCTGCTCGACGCGGTCCGTGACTACGCCGTCGAGCAGGCGGTCGGTGGTGGTGAGCTGACCTGCATCCGGCGTCGACACGCGGAGGTCATCGCGCGCCTGGTGGCACGGACCGCAAGCGATCTGGTCGGCCCACGGTTACCCGACGCGGTGCACCGCTTGGACGAGATGAGCAGTGACATCAGCTCGTCGTTGGCCCACGCGGCCACCGACGACCCGTTGACCGCACTGCGGCTGGCGGCCTGTTTGACCCGTTGGTGGCGGTTCCGCGGACGCGATGTCGTCGGGCGGCAGTGGCTGCGGCGCCTGCTCGCGGATCCGCGTACCGCTGACGCCGATCCTCTCCTGCGTGGCTGGGCCGCCCTCGGGGTCGCCCGGCTCGCGGCCGAGCACGGCGCGGGTGCCGAGGAACTGCCGACGGCGCGCGCGGCGTTTGACACCTTCCGGCGGGCCGGCGACGTCACCGGCGAGTTGGAGGCGCGGAACGTGCTCGGCACTCTGCTGATCTCCGTCGGGCGGCAGGACGAGGCTCGCGAGCAGGCGGAGGCGCTGCTGCGGTTGGCGGCGCGCAACGGTCGGACCCGGGACCTGGCGGTGGCTCAGAACAGCCTCGCCTGGCACGAGATCCGCGCGGGTGACCTGGCTGCGGCCCGTCGTCGGCTCGCTGCCGTGGACCGACTCGCCGCCGAGAGTGGGGAGCAGCGACTGCGGGTGCTGGGCTGGGCCAATCGTGCCGAAGTCGCCCGCCTGGAGGGCTGGTACGCGGACGCCATCGACCGTGGCCGGAGGGCGATGGCGGCACTGTCCGAGCTTGGTGATCCCGGGGGTCGCCGTCGGGTGCTCGGCACCGTGGGGCTGGCGCTCGCCCAGGACGGGCGGGTCGTGGAGGCGACCGAGGTGCTGACCGAGTTGCGCGCCGGGGGTGTGGAGACGCTGCCGGCGCGGCCTACCGTGCCGCGTCCGCGTCAGTCGGACGACGTGGCGCTGACCTGGGGCGGGCCGGAGACCGGGCTCTGCGCCCTGATCGAGGGGAACCTGGCGCTGCACCGGGGCGACCGGGAGTTGGCTGCCGAGTGGTTCGCCGCCGCAGCCGACCACGCGGGGCCGGATCGCCGCGACGTGGTGGAGGCGGTCGTGGGACTGGCTGCCAGCACTGCGGACCCGGCGGTGCTCGATCGACTGGACCGGGTCTGTGCGGAGAGCGGCATCCGTTTGTTGCCGCACGAGTCGGGCCTGCTCTACGCGCTGAACGCCGCCCGGGGTGGACCGACTCGGTAGTTGCGACGGATCGGTGCCCGCTCGGGTGCCGCGAGGATCGTGACGGGAGAGTGGCGCGGGCGAAGAGCCCCCATTGGTGCTACCCCTCGCTGATCGCCCGCGCCGTCACCCCCCGGTGATCCCCGGTGCAGGAAGCCTGCCACCGGCGCGGTGACAGAAAGTCTGCTTGGACCGAATCCTCCAGCTTGGCTGGGTCGGTTCTGCCGGTCTTTCTGCCGCTGTGACCGTCTGGAAACGGGTGCTCTCTCAGCGTCGTCGACCGGCGCTGTCGGAGGCGGCGACCTGCTCCGGGTCGGCGTCGTCACTGCCGGCGGTAGCGCACGGGTGGGCGGCGTCGCGGACTCGGCGCAACCCGTCGAGGAGAGCCGCAAGCGCCTCGGGGTCGAGTTGCCCGGTGAACCACTGCTCGATCATCTGCAGGTGCCCGGGTAGCGTCTCGTTCAGGCGTTGCATCCCGGCGGCGGTGACCACCGCGTACGAGCTGCGGCGATCGTTCGGGCAGGCCCGGCGGGTGAGCAGCCCGTCGCGTTCCATCCGGTCCACCACCCGCGTCACTCCGCTTGTCGACAGCGAGGTCTGCGCGGCGAGGTCGGTCATGCGTAGTTGGTTGCCCGGCGAGCGGGCCAGTCGGGTGATGACCTCGAACTCGACCGCGGAGAGGCCGTGCTCCTCGAGTTGGGCGTTGAACCGGGCTGACAGCCCGGCGTGCGCCTCGAAGAGCAGGCCGACGGCGGTGATCCGGGGATCGTCGAAGGCGTTGGTCACCCGTTCATCATACCAGTGCTTGACACGGGGAATGTTGTTGTAGTTATAGTTGTTCGAGCAGTCGTTGGGCTATTAAACAATCTTCCCGGAGGACAGCAGCATGACCAGCAGCATCGATGCGGTTACCCGCGACTGGGACGGCCTCACCATCCCGGCGGCCGGCACCTACGCCCTCGACGTGGCGCACAAGCGGGTCGGCTTCGTTGCCCGACACATGATGGTGAGCAAGGTTCGCGGTGAGTTCAACGAGGCGACCGCCACCATCACCGTCGCCGAGGACCCGCTGCAGTCGTCCGTCGTCGCGACCATCCAGGCCGCGAGCGTCGACACCACCCAGGCCGACCGGGACGCGCACCTGCGCAGCCCCGAGTTCCTGGACGCCGATAAGTTCCCGACGCTCGAGTTCCGCAGCACCGGGGTCAAGTCCCGTCGCGGCGGCGAGTTCGTGCTCGCCGGTGAGCTGACCATCAAGGACGTCACCCGGCCGGTCGAGCTGGAGGTGGAGTTCGAGGGCGTCGGCCGCAGCCCGTTCGGCCAGGACATCTTCGGCTTCTCCGCGAGCACCGAGATCGACCGTGAGGAGTTCGGCCTGACCTGGAACGTCGCCCTGGAGACCGGGGGCGTGCTGGTCAGCCGCAAGATCAAGATTGAGATCGAGGGCGAGGCCGTCCGTCAGGCCTGATCGCCTGAGGTTGCTGGAGGGCCCGGGGGGACACTCGCGGCGATCCGGAACGCAGGGCCCGCGCCGTACGTCGGCGCGGGCCCTGCGTCGTCTCCGCTCGTGGTAATTGTCACGAGTTGTTCGTACCGCCATCGGGTCCAGCCGGGCGATGACGGGGTACAGATGGCGCCACGAGCGCGTCCGCGCCGGTCGACGTCGGATCACCGCCGTCGGCCTCTGGCCCCGGTCAGGTGGGCGCTCTTACCGTGGATGCTTCACAAAGCGCTTCCGGGACGGCAGGATCCCGAACCGCGCCGGCCGTCGGGAGGACACATGGGCAGGGACGTCTCAGAGGGCGCCTTCACCCGGGACGATCGCGTCCGGTATCGGCAGAAGGTGCGGCGCTGCCTGGACGTCTTCGCCCTGATGCTCGACGACTTCGGCTTCGACGCCGACCGCCCGATGACCGGCCTGGAGATCGAGCTCAACCTGGTCGACTCGGCCGCCGAGCCGGCGATGCGCAACGAGGAGATCCTCGCCGACATCGCGGACCCCCTCTTCCAGACCGAGCTGGGGCAGTTCAACCTGGAGCTCAACGCCGAGCCCCGACTGATCGAGGGCACCGGCTTCGCCGACTACGAGCACGACCTGCGTGGCAGTCTCTCCCGGGCCGACGAACGTGCCGCCGGATCCGACGCGAGGATCGTCCTGGTCGGCATCCTCCCCACCCTCACCGAGGGGCACCTGGTGGAGGACAATCTCTCCACCAACGAGCGTTACCGGGTGCTCAACGACCAGATCGTCGGCGCCCGGGGCGAAGACATCGAGTTGGACATCCGCGGCGTCGAGCAGTTGCGGACCCACACCGACTCGATCGCCCCCGAAGCCGCCTGCACGAGCCTCCAGTTCCACCTCCAGGTCGCCCCGGACAGCTTCGCCGACTACTGGAACGCGTCCCAGGCCATCGCCGGCGTGCAGGTCGCGGTCGGAGCGAACAGCCCCTTCCTGTACGGGCGGCAGCTGTGGGCCGAAACGCGGATCGCCCTGTTCCAGCAGGCCACCGACACCCGCCCGGACGAGCTGAAGGCTCAGGGCGTACGCCCGCGGGTGTGGTTCGGCGAACGGTGGATCACCTCGATCTTCGACCTGTTCGAGGAGAACGTCAGGTACTTCCCGCCGCTGCTGCCGATCTGCGAGGACGAGGACCCGGTGGAGGTCCTCCACGCCGGTGGTGTGCCACAGCTCGGGGAGTTGCGGCTGCACAACGGCACGGTCTACCGGTGGAACCGTCCGGTCTACGACATCATGAACGGCCGTCCCCACCTGCGGGTGGAGAACCGGGTGCTGCCCGCCGGTCCGACGGTGGTGGACATGCTTGCCAATGCGGCCTTCTACTTCGGGCTGGTGCGCGGCCTGGCCGAGGCCGACCGCCCGATCTGGAGTCAACTGACCTTCAGCTCGGCCGAGGAGAACTTCCACGCCGCCGCCCGACGCGGCCTCGACGCCGTGCTGCACTGGCCCGGGCTCGGCGACGTACCGGTCACCAAGCTGGTCCTCGAGCAACTGCTGCCCACCGCCGCCGCCGGCCTGGACGGGTTCGGTGTCGCCCCCGAGCAGCGGGACCGGCTGCTCGGCATCATCGAGCAGCGCTGCCGTACCGGCCGCAACGGTGCCGTCTGGCAGACCGAGACGGTCTGGGCGGCGGAGCGGCGCCAGGGCATGGACCGGACGGCCGCCCTGCACCACATGGTTCAGCGCTACGCCGACCTCCAGCGCACCAACGAACCCGTCCACACCTGGCCAACCCCCTAACCCCACCCACCCCGGCCCCGACCCCAGGCGGGCGGTCGGCGGGGTGGGGTGGGCGGGGTCTGGCGGGGGCTTGGGTTAGTCGGTGGGGGTGCGGCGGGCTGCGCGGGTGCGGCGGCTGCCGGCAGTCGGGTCGTCCGGCGTGGCGGCGGTGGGAGGGGCCGGATCGGTGTGGTCTGGGGCCGTACGCGGGGCGGGTACCTGTGGTGCGGCAGTGCCCTGGTCGGGCAGCGGGCCCGTCCTGGGCAGCTGCGACGGAACGGTGGCCCTCCTGCGCCGTCCCGAAGTTCCGGTCGTCGAGGCAACGGTCCCGGTGGAGGGCTCGGTCGGTGTCGCGGGAGGTTCGACCGGCGAGCCGGAGACCGGCGGCACGGGTTCGGTCTTGGCGACCGGGTTCGAGTCGGCAGCTGTCACCCGAGCAACCGCACTTCGCTCAGCCGGGGTGGCCCGCTCGGCTCGCTCGGCGAGGAGAGCGGCCAACACCGAGCCGCCGACACCGGCGATCACCGCGTACGGGGCGATCAGTTGGGTGGAGAGCTGCGCGGGCCCCAGCGTCGACCAGTGCGGCAGGGTGCTCAGGTAGGCGAGCGCGACGAGCACCGGGCCTGCCGCGCCGGAGGCCGCCGCACCCACCCGGTGCCCGCCCGAGCGGGCGGAACGCCGGGCGGCAAGTACGCCGATCAGCAGCGCGGGCACCAGCGCAAGCAGCGCGCCGGGCCAGTAGAGCTGGCCCCCGATCCAGTACCGGGCGTGGTCCGGGTCGAACTGCCAGGTGCCGAGTTGCGCGCCGGTCAGCCCGCGTCCGACGCGTACCCCGTCGATCACCGAGACCACGGCGAGCAGCCAGAGCCAGGCGGCCGTCGCGGTCACGTTGACCGCGGCGGCTCGGGAGCGGAGCGCCCAGAGCGCGACCAGGACGCCGATCAGGATGCCCAGCGTGGCCTGTACGGCGGCCGTCCGTTGCGGTGCGCCGGTGTCCGCGCCGGTCGCCACCCGCGCGGGTACGGCGATCAGCAGCACCGTGACCAGCCCGCCCAACCCGGCGCCGAGCGCCAGGGCCACCCGACGCAGCAGGCCACCTCGGTCCTGGACCGGCGGGGCGGCCGACGGCGGAGGTGTGCCTGTCACCTCCGGCCGGGCGGCGTCGCCGGCTGCTGGAGGCCCGTCGACCGAATCCGGTGCCCGATCGCTCTCGTGGCGGGCCACACCGTCGGGAGCGGTCTTCGCAGGACTGTTCCGTTGGTGGAGCCGTTGCGCGCAGACCGCGCCGAGGACTGTCGAACTGGCGGCGAGCCAGGTGGCCCAGGCGAGACCGTCCGCCCAGGCGGTGTCGGTCGCTGCGGCATCGCTTGGTGTCCAGGTGATGACGCCGAGCCCGTAGCCGAAGCCCAGTTGTGCGGCACCCGCACCGGCAGCGACCCCGATCGCCGTCGCGATCGACACTCCCCAGCCCTGTCTGGCCATGCCGGGCAGCGTAACGTCCCGTCGTCGGCGCGGCGAGTCGCAACGACCCGCCGGTGTGGACCACAGGTGCGGCGGATTGGGCGGCGGGCGGTACGGTCGCCGGTGATGAGGCGGTGGGCGTTATGACGGACACGAACACGGGCCAGCAGAATGCTGCCGGTGGCGGTGCGGGCCGGGCCAGCGTCGTGCTCGGTGGCGGGTTGGCGGCGGTGCTGCTCGCCGCCGTCGGCGCGACGGGTGGCTGGCTGCTGGCCGGCGAGGACGACACACCCTCTGGTGAGCCGCTGGCCGTCGCGACCACGACTGGCGCGCCGACAAGTCGAGCCACCGCACCCCGACCGACAAGCGGGCGGCCGACACCGTCGGCGGTGCAGACCTCGGCCACCTCCACCAAGGGTGCCGGCCTGACCGTGCCGCCGGTGATCGGCACCGACTTCGAGCAGGCCCGGGACGCCCTGCGCAAACAGCGGCTGGGTTGGCGGCTGGTCTTCGGTGGCGGCGTCGGCCGCACGGTCGAGAGCACCGCACCGGACGTGGGTACCGAGGTCGCTCGGGGGACGACCGTGCAACTACAGATCGCCGGGCCGGCGCCGGCCGCCGAGGTGCCGGACGTGGTCGGCGAGAGCTGTGCCAAAGCCGCCGACGAGTTGGTCGAAGAGGGCCTCTACCCGCGCTACGTCAGCGGGCGCAGTGGGAAGGTCAGCCGGCAGGAGCCCGCCGAAGACGGTCCGGCCCGGTGGAACGACCAGGTCAGCATCTGGTGTGGGGCGGGTTCCGACGACCAACCGACCCCGAAACCCACGCCCTGATTCCCGGCCGGCGGGTCGGGCACTCTGGCGCGTACCCGCCGATCTGCCTCGCCGACGGCCGGCGCGGCTCGGCACGCTGATCCCCACCGATGGCCCCGTGGGCGACTAGGTTGGCGGTCGAGGGCCATGACGCCCGTCCGGGTTCGGGAAAGGACGTGCGATGAGCGACGACCGCCAGGAGCCTCCCGCCGACGAGCACGACGACGACCGGACCCGCCCGCTGCCCCCCGCCGCCGACCGGTCGGAGCCGACCGGAGCCGCCGCCGACCCGGACGAGACGGCGCCGATCGACCGGACTGTCCCGGCCCGTCCCGACCTGTCGCCCGACCAGACCGTGGCCATCGATCGGTCCGGCGCCGGCCGGCCGGGTCCGCCGGCCGACCGGACGGCCCCGATACCGCCAGCGTGGTCCGGTCGGGCCGAGGTGCGCTCGCCCCGACCTGATGATGCTGGCGAGTGGTACGTCGAGGAGCAGGGCGGTCGGCGGTGGTGGTTGCCGATCCTCTGGGGCGTACTGGCGCTGCTCCTCGCCGGCCTGCTCGGGGGCGCACTCTGGTTGGTCGCCAAGCAGGATGACGACCGGGACGATCCGGGGTCCACCCCGTCGGTCCCGCCGACGAGTGCCCCCAGCGCGCCGCGGACCAGCGCAGCTCCCACGTCGGCGTCGCCAAGCAGCGAGTCACCGAGCAGCCCGGCGACCACGGACGCGCCGGACGAGGTGCCGGTGCCACCGCTGGCCGGCCTGCCGCAGGCCACCGCCGAAGGGCTGCTGGCGCGGCTCGGTCTGGACTACCGGGTGGTGTACCGCCCCTCGGAGCTGCCACCGGGGACGGTGGTGGGCACCGAGCCCGAGGCCGGCACGTCGGTGTCGACCGACGACGGGGTGTTGTTGATCGTCTCCCAGGCCCAGCCCTCGACCACGCCGAGCCCGACCACGCCGAGCGCCACGGTGACCAGCACTCCGTGACCGCAGGTCACCACATCCGGCGGCGGGTGGCCACGAGGCCGACGCCGGCCAGCGAGATGGCCAGGCCGAAGATGCCGGACCAGAACAGGGAGCGGCGGATGTCCGTGGCGCTGTGCCCGGCCGGCGCTGCTTCGGTGAGTTCCTGGCGGCCGTCGGACTGACCACCGGCTCCCAGGCCGGGCGCCGGCCCGGTCGGATCGGCGTCACCGGCGTGATCGGCCGGGGCGTCGGTGTCGAGCCAGCCGGGTTGCTCGTAGACCGACTGGCCGTCGCTCGTCGGCGGGTCGGAGTCGAGCACGGTGATCTCCGGCGCGGGCACCGGTGTGGTCAGCCGGGTGGACGACATCGCCGGGTCGCGGACGAGGACCAGGAGTGCCGCCATCGCCCCGAGGAGGGCGAGGAGTCCGAAGGCAGAGGCGATACGGGAGCGGTGGTGCCGCCGCAGGGCGGGCTGATTGACCATGACCATCCCAGGGTCAGGGTCCTTGACGTGCGGGTGGAACGTGCCGGGGTGGGCGTACCGATTCTATGGCGACGGCACGCCCACCGGCGGCGGATCGCGTCGGTCAGCCCACCCGGACCGGGGTACGCGCTACCGGGCGGCGGGCCCGCACGGTGTGCGGGCGGGGTTCGGGAGCGGCCTGCAGCTGTTGCAGCCCTTCCCGCTGGACGAAGATCGAACGTCGGGTGACCGCGTCGCCCGCGGCGTTCAACTCGTAGCCGTCGAGCCAGAGCCAGCCGTCATAGGTCGGCCAGTCGAGCACCCGGATCACCCGGAACTTGATCGGCCTGAGGAACTGGACACTCGCCGCGCGAGTCACGTGCAGTACGTCACCGGTGCGGGGAAGCACATGGGCTCCTGGGGAGGATCGGCCGGCGTGGGCCGGCGGTGCCTGAACGGGGGACGTCTCGGCCGGTGACGGGGTCGTGCCTCGTGAACCGGTGGTGCGGATGGCGGTGGTCGGGCCGTACCCCGCTGGTGGCGTGCCGCCACCCGACCACCACCCGGTTGCTTCCGGGAACCGCGCCCGCCGCCGCAGCTTGCCGGCTTGCAGCGGCGGGGTCCTTACCCCGGAGCAGGTTTCGTTGTCGTCGCCCGGGACGGCGTCCTGCCCGGAACCCTCGGATCGGTGGGGTCACCACTCCGAGGGACCGAACGGAAACGCTGAGTGACCCGTGCCATACGGACAGAGTGCATCAGCGACGTGCTTCATGCAAGTTGCACGTCGACTTTTGCCAATACGTGAGTGTGTTGCGCGAAAGGCCTATTGAAGCCATCCGCGTCCGGACGGCACACTGAGGGACGGTTTCGCCCGTCGCGGCCGGCCGAGGACCGGCACCATCCCCTTTCGTCGCGAACGCTCGCCGGTCGACGGTCGCGCCCCCGGCGGGTGTCACCCAGTGGCGCGTTACCGGAGGTAGCCCGAGTGGGGTCGAGCAACCAGCGGCGGGGACCAGTGACGTACGGCTCGCGCGATGAGTGAGCGGCGCAGTCCCACAATCAGACGGCGGCGGCTCGGGGCCGAGCTGCGCCGCCAGCGGGAGTCCGCCGGTATCACCATCGAGGTGGTAGCCGAACAGTTGGAGTGCTCGGCGTCGAAGGTCTCCCGGATCGAGACCGGGCACACCACGGCCACCCCGCGCGACGTACGGGACATGCTGCGGATCTACGGCGTGGTCGGCGCCGAGAGCGACGAGCTCGTGCAGATCGCAAGAGAGGCCCGTCAGAAGGGCTGGTGGCATCCGTACAGCACGGTGCTCGTCGGCGCGTACGTCGGGCTGGAGGCGGCGGCGAGTTCGATCCGGGCGTACGAACAGCAGGTCGTTCCGGGCCTGCTGGAGACCGAGGAGTACGCCGGTGCCATGATCCGCGCCGCTCGGCCGGATTTCACCGCCGATCAGGTACACCAAAGGGTGCGTGTCCGATTGGGCCGTCAGTCGTTATTGACCCAGGACGATCCGGTCGATCTGTGGGTGGTGCTCGATGAGGCGGTGGTAAGTCGGCCGGTGGGCGGGGACGAGGTGATGCGCGGTCAACTCAAGCGGTTGGTCGAGGTGGCCGAGTTGCCGAACGTGACGCTGCAGATCCTGCCTTTCGAGGTGGGTGCGCACGCCGGCATGGACGGCACGTTCACGATCCTCAGCTTCCCTGAGCCCGGTGATCCGGATGTTGTGTACGCGGAGAACGCCACGGGTGGGCTCTTCCTTGAGAAGAGCGACGAACTACAGAAGTACAGCTTCATCTTCGATCACATCCGCGCTGCGGCCATACGTCCGGAGGAGTCCGTCGCACACATCGCAAAACTGGCAGAGGAGCCGTTGTGGAAATGGCGACCAAAGGGTTCCCCGTGGACCTGACGCAGGCAGCCTGGTTCAAGAGCTCGAAGAGCGGGCCGAACTGTGACAACTGCGTGGAGGTGGCGTACGTGACGGGGGCGGTCGGAGTGCGGGACTCGAAGGACAAGGCGGGCCCCGCCCTGGTCTTCGCGCCGGGTGACTGGCACGCCTTCGTCGCCGGCACCCGGGGCGGTGTGTTCGGCGCGGTCTGACCGACTGGTCAGTGGAGTCCCCGTCCGGTTCGCCGGACGGGGACTCTGCCGTGTCCGCGGCAGGCGTGGCGAATGGTCGCGTGGCGGCGGCGGCCGGCGAGGTTCCGTCGGGATTCCCGTCGCCACAACGCCCCCGTCTCGTTGAACCGGTCGGTACGGCGCTGGTCGACGACCCGCCGCACCGACCCGCAACCGAGCGAGTAGGCGAGACGGATGACGACGATCGGTTCAGAAAACCTCACCACCGGTCCGGCGAAGCCGGAGCGGTTCGGTGGCAAGTACCGCGGCGCTCGTCGGGACACGGTTCTGACCGAGGTGGTCTCGACCGACCAGGAGCTGAGTGGGCGGGAGGGCGCGTCCGAGACGACGGATCCCCCGCTCTCGCTGCCCTCGTTGGACCCGAACCCGCTGATCGAGCCGTCGTTCCCGCCGGCGGGCTGGCCGATGGAGCCGGCCGAGTCCCTGGCGGACCACCCGCTGCTGCGTGGTCTGCTGATGGAGTTGCCGCCGAAGGGCACGGTGCCCTCGCAGGACTGGCTGGACCGCTGGTTCGAGGCGACCAGGTCGATCCTGGAGTTGCTATACGTGCAGAGCGCCAGCCGTCCGCGTTGACGGTGCGGCGGCGGGCCGGGCCCGCTCCGCGAAGCGGCTGTGACGCAGCGCGTGTCGTACCCCGATGGTCACCACCGTGAGTGCGCCCACGGTGATCGCCGGTCCGGCAACGCCGGGGTCGGCGCCGAGGTCGGTGCCGGCCGCCGCGATCACGGCCGGCAGGGTGGCCAGGGCGGTCACCTGCAACGGCAGCCCGACGAGCGGGTGCGCTGCGGCGGCCCGCAGCCCGTACGGGGTGGGTGTGGCGGGGGCGCTGGCGAAGGCGCCCGCCCCGGCCCAGAGTCGGCGGATCCGTCGGAGCGAGCAGACCGCCGCCACCAACGCCGGACCTGCGGCGAGGATGAGCGCGGCGGCGGCGCTGTCGACGGGTGCACCGCCGGCACTGAACAGCCCACCACCGAGGACCACCGCGATGAGCGCCACACCGGTGAGGCACAGCACCAGCAGCCAGCCGGCGCGCCGGCGCAGCATGCGGGTGTTGCGCAGCCGGGGGAGGCGGTCGGCAACGACGCCGGCGACCAGCCAGACGGCGGCGACCGGGAGCAGGATGGTGAGCTGACTCTCCATGTTCGAGAGTCTTTCCCGAATCCCGGCGCGGCGAATCCGGGCCCGTCCCCCGTTCGCCCCGGACGCCAGGCCCGTAGGGGGTCATCACTCGAAGGTATGGACGATTCGACATGTTCAACCGAGCGACGGCTGACTTACCCTCAGCTAGATCGGCGAATGTCGATTGAGGTTGGGACCGGCGGTCACGTTCCGCCGCCGGTCAGAGGGAGGTAGGAGATGGGTCTTCCACGAAGGTCCGTGCTGATCGGGGTGGCCGCGGCGACAGTGCTGGCCGTCGGCACCCCAGCCCTGGCCGCCGAACCCGTGGGTGTGGTTCGGGCCGCCGGCGGCGCCACCGCCGTGCCGGACAGCTACATCGTCGTACTCAAGGACAGCGCCGTTGCCCGGGACAAGGTCGGCGACACCGCGAAGCGGCTCTCCGGCCGCCACGGTGGCACCGTGGCCCGGACCTACGGTGCGGCGCTGCGCGGCTTCGAGGCCAAGGTGAGCGCGAGCGCGGCCGCGCGGATCGCGGCCGACCCGGCGGTGGCGTACGTCGAGCAGAACCACACCGTCTCGATCTTCGGCACGCAGGCCAACCCGCCCTCCTGGGGCCTCGACCGGATCGACCAGCGCAACCTGCCGCTGGACAGCTCCTACACCTACCCGAACACGGCGAGCAACGTGCACGCCTACATCATCGACACCGGCATCCGGTTCTCCCACAACGACTTCGGCGGTCGGGCCACCTCCGGCTACGACGCGGTGGACGGCGGGTCGGCCGACGACTGCAACGGGCACGGCACGCACGTGGCCGGCACCGTGGGCGGCTCCGCGTACGGGGTGGCCAAGGCCGTCCAGCTCGTCGGCGTACGGGTGCTGAACTGCTCCGGCAGTGGTACCACCGCGGGCGTGATCGGCGGCGTCGACTGGGTCACCGCGAACGCGATCAAGCCGGCGGTGGCGAACATGAGCCTCGGCGGCGGGGCGAACAGCTCGCTGGACAACGCGGTCCGCAACTCGGTCGCCTCGGGTGTGACGTACGGTCTGGCGGCCGGCAACGACAGCGGCGCGAACGCGTGCAACACCTCCCCGGCGCGGGTCACCGAGGCGATCACGGTGGGCTCGACGACAAGCACGGACGCGCGCTCGTCGTTCTCGAACATCGGCACCTGCCTGGACCTCTTCGCGCCCGGTTCGTCGATCACCTCGGCCTGGTACACGAGCAACACCGCGACCAACACGATCAGCGGCACCTCGATGGCCACGCCGCACGTGGTCGGCGCGGCGGCCCTGGTGGCGAGCGCGAACCCGAGCTGGACCCCGGCCCAGGTGCGCAACCAGCTGGTGTCCAACGCCACTCCCAACGTGGTGTCGAACCCCGGCTCGGGCTCGCCGAACCTGCTGCTCTACGTGGGTAGCGGCGGCACCACGCCGCCGCCCACCGGTTGCACCGGCACCAACGGCACCGACGTGTCGATCCCGGACGCCGGCTCGGCGGTGACCAGCTCGATCACCATCTCCGGCTGCGGCCGCAACGCCTCCTCGGCCTCCACCGTGGCGGTGAACATCGTGCACACCTACCGTGGTGACCTGGTCATCGACCTGCTCGCCCCGGACGGCAGCTCGTACCGGCTGAAGAACAGCAGCACCTCGGACAGCGCCGACAACGTGATCGCGACCTACACGGTCAACGTGTCCGGTGAGGCCGCCGACGGCACCTGGCGACTTCAGGTGCGTGACACGTACTCGGTCGACACCGGCTACATCAACACCTGGACCCTCACCGTCTGACCGGTCCGGAACGACCGAGGCCCCACCCGGTGTGCCCGGGTGGGGCCTCGCGTCGTACCGATGGGGCTCAGACCGAGAAGGTGGCCGGTCGCTCCGTGGCCGGCGCCGGCGGGCGGGCCTTCCACAGGCCGACCTTCTGCGCGGCGAGCCGGCCCAGGTAGGCCGGGTTCAGGATGACGTAGCGGCGCCAGAGCCTCTTCGGCTCCAGACCGAGGCGCCAGAACCACTCCAGCCCGGCACGCTGCATCCACGGCGGGGGCTGGCGCAGCAGCCCGGCGTGGTAGTCGAACGCCGCGCCGACCGCCATCAACGGCATGTCGAGCAGCGGCCGCATGGCGTACGTGAAGACCTCCTGGCGCGGGCAGCCGAGCCCGACAAGCACCAACCGGGCACCGCTGGACCGGATCCGGTCGGCGATCTCGGCGTCCTCGCCGGGCTGGACGGCACGGAACTTGGACGGCTCCACCCCGGCGATCTTCAGCGCCGGGAACATCCGCTCCAGCGCCGGAATCAACCGGGCGAGGGTCTCCTCGGTGGAGCCGTACAGGTAGACCGGCAGCCCCTCGTCGGCGAAGCGCGACAGCACGTGCAGGGTGAGCGTCGGCCCGTATACCCGGTCGCTGAGCCCGGCGTGGTGCAGCAGGTTGAGCGCCCACCGCACCGGCTGCCCGTCCGGCGTGACCACGTCGAACGAGTTGAGCCGCGCGTTGTGCGCCGGGTCGAGCACCCCGGTCATCACACCGTGCACGGCCAACGCGGTCAGGGCGAGGGGACGCCGTTCGTGGGCCGCGGTCACCACCGCGTCGGTCGCCGTGGCGTAGTCGGTCGCGTCGACGAGGACGCCGAGCACGTTGCGCTTGGTTCGGACGCTCATGGCTGGGCCACCCACTTGTCCACGTTGGCCTCGTAGATCTCCCGCAGGATCATCGGCACGTCGTAAGTGATCTTCCAGTCCGGGTATTGCGCCTCGAACCGGGCCATGCTGCTCACGTACCACTGATGGTCGCCGGTGCGGTTCTGCTCGACGTAGTTGATCCGCGCCTCGCGACCGGTGATCTCTTCCGCGATCCGGAACGCCTCGATGTGGGAGGTGTTGGAGTGCCGGCCACCGCCGAGGTTGTAGACCTCCGCGGATCGGGGGGCCCGGAAGAACGCCTCGAACGCGGTAAGCACGTCGTGCGAGTGGATCGCGTCCCGGACCATCTTGCCCTTGTAGCCGAACAGATTGTATGTCCGGCCCTCCATCACGCAGCGCATCAGGTAGGCCAGGAACCCGTGCAGCTCGGCAGCCGAGTGCGCCGGGCCGGTCAGGGTGCCGCCCCGGAAGCAGGCGGTCTTCATGTCGAAGTAGCGGCCGTACTCCTGGACCATCACGTCGGCGGCGACCTTGGAGGCGCCGAAGATCGAGTGCAGCGAGTGGTCGATCGACATCTCTTCGGTGATGCCCTGGTACCAGCGGTGGTCCTCGGGCAGCTCGTACCGGGTCTCCAGCTCGACGAGCGGCAGGCTGTTGGGCCGGTCGCCGTAGACCTTGTTCGTCGAGCAGTGGATGAACGGCGCGTCGATCGCGTGCCGGCGGGTGTTCTCCAGGATGTTGAGCGTGCCGCCGGCGTTCACGTCGAAGTCCGTGTACGGCTCCTTGGCCGCCCAGTCGTGGCTCGGCTGCGCCGCGCTGTGGATCACCACGGCGATGTCCGAGCCGTACTTCTTGAACACCTGCTCCAGGCCGTCCCGGTCCCGGATGTCCACCGCGAAGTGGGTGTACGCGCCACCCAGGTCACGGCCGAGCCGTTCCAGGCTCCACGAGGTGGAGCCGTCCTCGCCGAAGAAGTACCGGCGCATGTCGTTGTCGATGCCGACGACGTCCAGACCGAGGCCGGCGAAGTGCCGGACCGCCTCGGAGCCGATCAGACCACCCGACCCTGTCACCAACGCGACACTCACACGCCACTCCTGGTCCATCGGAGGCAGAATCCATCGGAGCATAGCGTGACGTCCGGCACGCCCCGATATGACGGAAGGGCCCCGCATCAAGCGGAGCCCTCGTCGGTGGTGGGGATGGGGGGAGTTGAACCCCCACGCCCTTTCGGGCACACGGACCTGAACCGTGCGCGTCTGCCATTCCGCCACATCCCCGTGGCACGACCCGGAACACTGTAGCCGCCCCGGCCCCGCTGTCTCCAACGGGCCTCGGGAATACTACGCTGTCCCCGGCACTCACCACGAGCGGTTACCGTTCGTGGCGGACGAAAGATTAGCACGACAGTCCCGGCCCTTCCGAACGGGCCGAGAGCAGCCGGCCGAGCGGCGTGTGAGCTGCGCGCGCGCCGGCCGGATACCATCATGTCCTCGGGACCCGAGGAGGAGCCGGTGAGCGTGCTGCAACGCTTCGAGAAGCGTCTGGAAGGCCTGGTCGAAGGGGCCTTCGCCAAGGTCTTCAAAGGGGTGGTCCACCCCGTGGAGATCCTCAACGCCATGCAGCGGGAGGCCGAGGCGCACAAGGCGATCCTGGCCGGTGGGCGCACGTTGGTGCCCAACCGCTACGTGATCGATCTCTCGCCGTTCGACCACAGTCGTCTGGCGCCGTACGCCGCCGCGCTGGCCCAGGAGTTGGCCCAGTCGCAGGCGGAGTTCATCGGCGAGCAGGCGTGGACGGTCTACGGCGACGTGATCGTCGAGATCGAGCGAGGCGAGGGTCTGGACACGGGCATGTTCCGTGTCACGGCCGAGGTCTACACCGGCGGCGAGGTCGCCCCGGTGTCGGCACCCGGCTACGACGCCGGCCCGCCCGCCTACCCCGCGTACGACCAGGGCGGTGGCTACGGCCCTCCGCCCGGGCACGGTGGCGGTCGCAACGTGCGGCTGGTCTCCGGCGACGGTCGCACCTACCCCCTCCAGATGGGGTCGACGGTGATCGGTCGTGGCGACCAGGCCAACCTGCGTCTGCCGGACGTCGGCATCTCCCGGCGACACGCCCGGCTGGATTTCGACGGTGGCCAGGTCGTGCTGACCGACCTGGGTTCGACCAACGGCACCATGGTGAACGGGCAGCGGGTCTCCGCCGTCGCCCTCAACCCGGGTGACATGGTCCAGCTCGGCACGACGACGCTGACCTTCCGCGTGGACGGCTGACCCGCCTTGCCGGAACTGGTCATCACCGTTGCCCGGTTCGGTTTCCTGATCCTGCTGTGGATCTTCGTGTTCACGGTGGTCGGGGTGATCCGCCGGGATCTCTTCGCGGGCGCCCGGTCCGGTCGCCTGGTGGCCGCGCCGCGCGCGGTGGGCGCCTCGACGGGGCAGGCGGCCAAGCCGGCGAAGGTGAAGCGGGGCAGGGCGGCCCACCAGTTGGTGGTCACGGCCGGTCAGCTGGCCGGCACCAGGATCACTCTCGGTGAAGCGCAGATCACCATCGGTCGGGCCGAGGACTCCACCCTGGTCATCACCGACGACTACGCCTCCGCGCGACACGCCCGGCTCGTGCCGCGTGACGGGCAGTGGTACGTCGAAGACCTCGGCTCGACTAACGGGACGTACCTCGATCGCGCTAAGGTCTCCGGACCAACCCCCGTCCCCCTCGGCGTGCCGATCCGGATCGGCCGCACTTCCCTCGAATTACGGCCATGACTCTGACCCTGCGCTATGCGGCCCACAGCGACCGCGGTCTGATCCGAGACGGCAATCAAGACTCCGTCTACGCCGGGCCGCGGTTACTCGCCGTTGCCGACGGCATGGGCGGTATGGCCGCCGGTGACGTCGCCAGCAACATCGTCATCGGTGCCATGGCGCCGCTCGACGAGGACGTCCCGGGGGACGCTCTCGTCGATGCGTTGCGTTCGGCCGTGGGCACCGCCAACCAACAACTCCGCGACACGGTGGACGCCAACCCACAGCTGGAGGGGATGGGCACCACGCTGACGGCGACCCTCTTCACCGGCAGCAAGCTGGGGATGGTCCACATCGGCGACTCGCGGGCCTATCTGCTGCGCAACGGCGAGTTCGCGCAGATCACCAAGGACGACACCTACGTCCAGATGCTCGTCGACGAAGGCCGGATCAGCGCCGAGGAGGCGAGCAGTCACCCGCAGCGGTCGCTGCTCACCCGTGCCCTCGACGGTCGGGACATCGACCCGGAGTACTCGGTCCGCCAGGTCATGCCCGGCGACCGGTACCTGATCTGCAGCGACGGCCTCTCGGGCGTGGTGAGCGCCGAGACCATCGGCGAGACCCTGCGGGAGTACGCCGACCCGCAGCAGTGCGTCGAGCGACTGGTGCAGCTCGCGCTCCGCGGCGGTGGGCCGGACAACATCACGGTGATCATCGCCGACGCCACCGATCAGGACATCGTCGAGGCGACCCCGATCGTGGGCGGCGCCGCCGCCCGGGACCGGGGCATGGCGACCTCCGCCGACGACTCGACCCCGGCTGCCCGAGCCTCGGCGCTCTCCGCGCCGCGCCCGGCCGCGCCGGAGGAGCCGGCTGCCTCCGACGAGGACGCCGACCGGCCGAAGCGACGCCCGGTCCGGACCGCCGCCATGGCACTGGCCCTGCTGGTGATCGTCGGCGGTGCGGCGTTCGGTGGTTGGACGTACACCCAGCGGCAGTACTACGTGGGAGCCACCGAAGAGGGCCAGGTCGCCGTCTTCCGCGGCGTCCAGGGTCAGATCGCCGGGATGGACCTGTCCAGCGTGCACCGTCGCAGCGGCACCCGCCTCGACGACCTCACCGTCGCCGCACAGGACACCGTCAAGGTCGGCATTCGGGCCAAGAGTGAGCCGGACGCCGAGCGTCAGCTCGCCGAGCTCACCAGCGACACGCCGAGCAACCCCAACCTGAAGCCGCTCTGCCCGCTCGACCCGACCGTCACCGGGGGCAACACGCCGACGCCGACGCCCACGCCGATCGGTTCGACTCCGACCCCGAACGGCAGCCCGAGCGCCAACGCGTCACCGACCCCCAACGGGGTCGTCAGCGCGAGCCCGACCGTCGGTGCCACCACCGCTCTCGGTGGGGCCGGCGCGACCACCACACCCGACGTCACGCCCTCCGACTCGGCACCGCCGGCGCTCGACCCGGCCGGCTGCCGGTCTCCTGAGTGAGCGTCGGCTGAGATCCTGAGGACTCCACCCGTGACCGTAGCGGCCACACCGGCACCCTCGCCCGCCACCGCGGGCGAGCAATCCGGCGTACGCCTGGCGCGGTCGCGCCGCAACGCCGAGCTGTCCCTGCTGCTGCTCGCGATGGTGCTGGTGGCCGCGTACGGGGCGACCGTCGAGGCGAACCTGCTGGACACGGTCACCCCGGACTTCTGGATGCCGGCCGCCGCGCTCGGCGCGGTCTTCCTCGGCCTGCACCTGGTCATCCGGTTCCTCGCCCCGTTCGCCGACCCGGCCCTGCTGCCGGCGGTGGCCCTGCTCAACGGGCTCGGGGTGGGCTTCCTGCGCCGGATCGACCTGGGCGACGCCCCGGTGGCCGAGCGGGAGGGCCTGGCCGTCTTCGCGGGGCAGGGCGGGCGTCAGCTGGCCTGGACGCTCGGTGCGGTGATCCTCGCTGCCGCCCTGCTCGCGATCATGCGGGACCATCGGTCGATCTCGCGGTACGCGTACACCCTGGGGTTGGCCGGCATCGTGCTGGTGATGATCCCGGCGGTGCTGCCGTCGAGCATCTCCGAGATCAACGGCGCGAAGCTGTGGATCCGGGTGGGCAGCTTCTCCATCCAGCCGGGTGAGTTCGCCAAGTTGGCGCTGCTCGTCTTCTTCGCCTACTACCTGGTGCGCAAGCGCGAGGTGTTGTCGCTGGCCAGCCGACGCTTCCTCGGCATCGACTTCCCGCGCGGCCGGGACCTCGGCCCGGTGGTCGGCGTCTGGTTGATCAGCGTCCTGGTGCTGGTGTTCGAGAAGGACCTGGGCACCTCGCTGCTCTACTTCGGCATGTTCGTGGTGACCCTCTACATCGCCACCGAACGGGTGAGCTGGCTGCTGATCGGCCTGGTCCTCTTCTTCGGCGGCGCATACCTTGCCTACGTCCTCGGGTCGACCGTCGGCGGGCCGTTCGCCAACTTCTACCTGCGGGCGGAGATCTGGCTCGACCCGTTCGCCGACCCGACCAACAAGGGCTACCAACTCGTGCAGGGCCTGCTGGCCCTGGGCACGGGCGGGCTCTTCGGTGCCGGGCCGGGTGGCGGCCAGCCGGAGATCCTGCCCGAGGTGCAGAACGACTTCATCTTCGCCGGCATCGGTGAGGAGATCGGCCTCTTCGGCCTCTCCGCGCTGCTCGTCGTCTACCTGCTGATCGTGGAGCGCGGGCTGCGGGCCGCGCTCGCGGTACGGGACTCGTTCGGCAAGCTGCTCGCCGGCGGTCTCGCGTTCACCCTCGGCCTGCAGGTGTTCGTGATCGTCGGCGGGATCAGCAAGCTCATCCCGCTCACCGGTCAGACCACCCCGTTCCTGTCCGCCGGCGGGTCGTCGCTGATGGCCAACTGGCTGCTCATCGCGGTGCTGCTGCGGGTCTCCGACGGCGCCCGCCGGCCGGTGACCGGCGGAGGCGGCGGCAAGGCGGTCCGTCCCAGCGGCGGCCCGCCCGAGCAGCTGCACGGTGCTCCCACGGAGGTGATCAAGCCGTGAACGCACCCCTGCGCCGCGTCGGCGTCGTTGTCATGGTCCTGTTCGGTCTGCTCTTCGCCAACCTCAACTGGATCCAGGCCTACAAGGCGGACGAATACCGCACCAGCGACTACAACGGTCGGGTCCAGGTCGCCGAGTACGACCGCAAGCGCGGCAACATCGAGGCCGGCGGCACGGCCGTGGCCACCAGCAAGGAGACCACCGGCAACCTGAAGTTCCTCCGTACCTATCCGAGTGGTGCCAAGTACGCCCACGTGCTCGGCTACAAGCCGGTCAACCTGGCCGACCAGGGCATCGAGAAGGTGGAGAACGACTTCCTGGCCGGCACGAGCGACCAGCTGATCGGCGACCGGGTGAAGGACATGTTCACCGGCGACGACACCGGCGGTGGCAACGTGCTGCTCACGCTCTCGAAGCGGGCCCAGGACACGGCGTACGACCAGCTGCGCAACAACGAGGTGGGCGCGAAGAGGGGCGCGGCGATCGCCGTCGACCCGCGTACCGGTGCGGTGCAGGCGCTCGTCTCCATGCCGAGCTTCGACCCGAACCCGCTGGCCAGCCACGACAGCAACGAGGCGGCGGCGGCGTACAACAAGCTCGAGCAGGACCCGGAGGGTCCGCTGAAGAACCGCGCGCTCTCCGAGACGCTACCGCCGGGCTCCACCTTCAAGATCGTGGTGGCCGCGGCGGCGCTTGAGAACGGCATCGGCAAGAACACCCAGATCCCCGCGGGTTCCAGCTGGACCCCGCCCACCTCGGGCACCCCGATCCGTAACGCCGCCGCCTCGATCTGCCCGGAGCCGAAGGTCACCCTGCTGTCGGCGGTCACCGAGTCGTGCAACACCGGCTTCGCCCAGCTCGGCGTACGGCTCGGTGCCGAGACCCTCAAGGAGAAGGCCCGTCAGTTCGGGTTCGAGCAGGACGACCTGACCGTCGGCCAGCTCGGCGAGGGCGGCCTGACCACGGCGGCGAGTCGCACCGGGGACATCCAGAACCCGGACGGCACCACCGACCAGGCCGCACTGGCCCAGTCCTCGATCGGCCAGAACAACGTCCGGATGACGCCCCTCGAAGGCGCCATGATCGCCGGGGCGATCGCCAACAACGGCAGCCAGATGCGGCCGTACCTGGTGCGGCAGCTGCTCGCGCCGGACCGGACCACCAGTTACTACACCGCGAAGGCGCGGGAGCTGCGCCAGCCCGTCGAGCCGCAGGTCGCCGCCGACCTGCGCGAGATGATGACGAGCGTGGTCCGGAACGGCACCGGCAAGAACGCCGCGATCAGCGGCTACACGGTCGGCGGCAAGACCGGCACCGCGCAGTCCGCCCCGGACCGGCCCGACCACGGTTGGTTCATCGGCTTCGCCCTGGACAAGAACGGCAACCCGGTCTCGGCGGTCTGCGTGATGCTGGAGCAGGCCGGCCCCGGTGGCAGCGCCGAGGCGGCCCGGATCGCCGGCCAGATCATGCGGGCCGCCATCGCCGACCCAGGGGGTCGCTGACATGCTCAGCCCCGGCGTGCAGCTCGGCAACCGCTACCGGCTCGACGAGCGGATCGCCAGCGGCGGCATGGGCGACGTCTGGCGCGGCACCGACCAGGTGCTCGGCCGGACGGTCGCGGTGAAGAGCCTGCTCCCGGCCCTGCTCGACGACCCGGACTTCGGCGAGCGGTTCCGCGGCGAGGCCCGCACCATGGCCACCATCAACCACCCCGGCGTGGTGGACGTCTACGACTTCGGCAACGACCAGCAGATCGCCTTCCTGGTCATGGAGTACGTCGAAGGTGACGCCCTGTCGTCCACGTTGAGCCGGGTCGGTCGGCTCACCCCGGCCCGGACGATGGCCCTCGTCGCGCAGGCCGCCGACGCGCTGCACGCCGCACACGAGAAGGGCATCGTGCACCGCGACGTGAAGCCGGGCAACCTGCTGGTCCGGCCCAACGGCACGCTGGTGCTCACCGACTTCGGCATCGCGCGCTCCGATCTGGTCGGCCAGCTCACCGCCGCCGGTTCGGTGCTCGGCACCGCCTCGTACATCTCGCCGGAGCAGGCCACCGGCGGCGTGGCCACCCCGGCGTCCGACGTGTACGCCCTCGGTGTGGTCGCCTACCAGTGCCTGGCCGGTCGGCGGCCGTTCGAGGGCGACAACCCCCTCGACATCGCGATGCGGCACGTCCGGGAGACGCCCCGTCCACTGCCGGCCGACATCCCTCCGCAGGTGCGCGCCCTGGTGGAACGGGCACTGGCCAAGGACCCGGCGGCCCGCTGGCCGAGCGCCGCCGCACTCGCCGGCGCCGCCCGTCAGCTCAAGGCCGTGCTCTCCCAGCAGGCCCGGGCCGCCGGTAACTCCGGGCCGGTCTCCGCGGCACCCGCCTCACCGGCCGCGCCCGGCCGGGCCCAGGTGCCGCAGGCGCACCAGATGCGTCCGCCGGGTGCCCGCCCGCCGGTGGCCGGGCCGAGGCCGACCGCTGTCGCGCCCGCCCAACAGCCACGCCCCACCGCCGTCGCGCCGGCCGTCCAACCGGCCCGGCCGCCTGGCGCTCCGAACGGCTACCCACGCGGTGCGGCAGCGGTGCCGTCCGGGCCGCCCCGGCAGGAACACCAGCCGGCGTACGTCCGGCAGGCCGGCCCGGCGACGCCACCATCCGAGCCGCAGCGATCCCGGCCCGGGATGGTGCTTCTCGCCATCCTGCTGGCCGTGCTGGTCCTGCTCTGCTCCGGCGTGATTTCCTACAACCTACGGAAGCAGTCGCAGGCCGGTGTATCCGCCGGGCTGGCGCCGCGCACCGTGGCGTCCGGCGCGCTACGACTCGACGGGCGCGACGATCCGACCCGGACGTCGTACCGTCGGGAGGTACGACTCCAGCCGGGTGACGGCGGGACGACGACGAGCGAAGGACGACAGACGCGATGACAGCGCAGGCCCGCCTGCTCGGTGGCAGGTACCAGGTCGGCGAGCTGCTCGGCTATGGCGGCATGGCCGAGGTGCACCGTGGTCGCGATCTCCGGCTCGGTCGGGACGTCGCGATCAAGATGCTCCGCACCGACCTCGCCCGGGACGCGACGTTCCAGATGCGGTTCCGGCGGGAGGCGCAGAACGCCGCCTCGCTCAACCATCCGGCCATCGTCGCGGTCTACGACACCGGCGAGGAGACCGCGCCGACGGGCGAGACGCTGCCGTTCATCGTCATGGAGTTCGTCAACGGGCGGACCTTGAAGGAGGTCCTCGGCGCCGAGGGGCGACTGCAACCGCGCCGCGCGCTGGAGATCTGCGCCGACATGTGCGCCGCACTGGAGTTCAGCCACCGGCACGGCATCATCCACCGGGACATCAAGCCCGGCAACGTGATGCTCACCCAGACCGGCCAGGTCAAGGTGATGGACTTCGGCATCGCCCGCGCGCTTGCCAGCGGTGCGACCACCATGACGCAGACCAGCGCGGTGATCGGCACGGCACAGTACCTGTCTCCGGAGCAGGCCCGCGGCGAGGCCGTCGACGCGCGCTCCGACGTGTACGCGGCCGGCTGTGTGCTCTTCGAGCTGGTCTGCGGGCATCCGCCGTTCGTCGGGGACAGCCCGGTCAGCGTCGCGTACCAGCACGTGCGGGAGACGCCGCCGACGCCGAGCGACATCAACCCGGACGTCACCCCGGCCGTCGACGCGATCGTGCTCAAGGCGCTGTCCAAGAACCCGCTCAACAGATACCAGAGCGCCGGCGAGATGCGGGCCGACCTGCTCCGTGCCGCCGCCGGCCGGCCCGTGCTTGCCACCCCGGTGCTGCGCGAGGCGGAGACGGTGGCGATGGCCCCGGCCGGCGGCGGGGGTGGCTATCCGGTTGCCGGCCGCGGGCCGCAGACCGGGCAGATCCCGGCCCGGGTCGGTGACCCGCGCCAGCGCAAGGCGTCCTCCTGGCTGATCGCGATGTTCAGCGCGGTCGGCGTGCTGGCGGTGATCGCACTCGTCGCCGCCCTGCTCTGGAGCCAGCGGGCCGAGGACCTGAAGTCGGTGCCCACCCTCACCGGCAAGACTCGGGATGCGGCGATCGCCGACATCCAGAGGGCCGGTCTGTCCGCTCAGGTGGGCGAGCCGGTGCTGGCAAGTGACTGCACCAAGGACACCGTTGCCGATCAGAATCCCAAGCCGGGCACCCAGCTGGAGCAGAACCGAACGGTCACCATCCAGATCTGTGGTGGCAAGCCCGAGGTACGCGTTCCCGCCGGGCTCAAGGGCAGCAAGCGGGAGAGCGCCATCGCCCGGCTCACCGAGGCGAAGCTCAAGTACGAGGTCAAGACGGTCAACGACGAGGCGAGCCAGGACGAGGTTCTCAAGGTCGAGCCACCCGAGGGCGAGAGCGTTCCCGAGAACACGAAGGTGACGCTCACGGTCTCCAAGGGCAATGTCCGCGAGGTGCCGGACGTCGTCGGGCTGAGCCAGGAGGAGGCCACCCGGGTCCTCCAGAACGCGGGCTTCACGGTCGCCGTGCAGGACGGGCCGGAGGTGCCGATCGCCGAGGCGGGCAATGTCACCGACCAGAGCCCGAACGGCAAGGAGAAGAAGCCCACCGGCACCAGGGTGACCATCAAGGTGAGTCAACCGGAGCCGGAGACCGACCCGACGCCGACGAACACGCCGACGAACACGCCGTCCGGCACGCCGTCCACTCCTCCCGGCGGCGGGGGCGGCATCGGTCTACCGTTCCCGCCCCCGCCGAGCCGACCCCAGGACTAGGCGCCCGGCGGGCACCGGCATGACCGAGCCGGAGGCGTCCCCGGTCGGCCCGGTGCGGCGGTGGCCCCGACGCGTTCGACGTCTGGCCGTCGCGGGCCTGGCCGTGCTGGTCCTCGTCAGTGTTCCGTGGCTGTGGACGACGCTCGCCGCCCGCGACCACGTGTACGCCGTCGCCGATGCGCCGGCCGCCGACGTGGTGATCGTCCTCGGCACCGAGGTGGCGGCCGATCGGCAGCGGCCGGGCGACCGTCTCGCGGGCCGCCTGGACACCGCAGCCGAGTTGGTGGCCAGCGGACGGGCCAGGGCCGTCCTGGTGTCTGGCGACGGTGGCGGGGCGTCCGGCGACGAGCCGGCGGTGATGACGGCGTACCTCGCCGAGCGGGGTGTCGACAGGCGTCGGGTGGTGGCCGACCCGTTCGGCCTGGACACCTACGACAGTTGCGCGAGAGCGCGCGAGGTGTACGGCGTCGAGCGCGCTCTGATCGTCACCCAGTCCTTCCACCTGTCCCGGGCGGTGACGCTGTGCCGGCATCTCGGCCTGGACGTGGACGGGGTGGTCGCCCGCTGTGACGGGTGCAGCGCCGCCCTGCTCGCGGAGAAGTCGGTTCGGGACTACCTCGCGAGTGGCAAGGCGGCGTGGGACGCGGTGCGCGACCGACCCCCGGCGGTGCGCTCCGCTGCGGATCCCGCGATCCAGGAGGCGCTGCGGGGCTGACCGGGCCGGCAGTCGCTCCCGAACCCGGGCCCGGACAGTTGGTCGCTCAGGTGGTGGCGAAGGCCGCGCGACGGCGGGCGTCGACCTCGGCGGCGAGCGCGGGCGCGCGCTCCAGCGCCTCGGGGTGGCCGCAACTGGCCACCCAGTTGGCAAGCATGAGGTGACCGCCCTCGGTGAGCACCGACTCCGGGTGGAACTGCACGCCCTCGATGGGCAGCGTCCGGTGCCGCATCGCCATCACCACGCCGGAGCCGGTCCAGCCGGTGACCTCCAGCTCGTCGGGGAGCGTCTCGGGCAGCACGGCGAGCGAGTGGTACCGGGTCGCGGTGAACGGGTCGGGCAGGCCGGCGAGTACGCCTACCGAGTTGTGGCGTACCTCTGAGGTCTTCCCGTGCAGCAGCTCCGGGGCGCGTGTCACGGTCGCCCCGAACGCCTCGCCGATCGCCTGGTGGCCGAGGCAGACGCCGAAGATCGGCAGCTTGCCCGCGTACTCCCGGATGACGTCCAGGCAGATGCCGGCGCGGTCCGGGCTGCCCGGGCCGGGTGAGAGCAGGATGCCGTCCGCGCCGACCGTGCCCACCTCGGCGAGGTCGATGTCGTCGTTGCGGCGGACCTCGCAGTCCACGCCGAGCTGGCCCAGGTACTGCACGAGGTTGAAGACGAAGGAGTCGTAGTTGTCGATCACCAGGACGCGCATGGTCACCTGCTCGGGGAGGGAGGCGCGGGGTTGTTCTGGTCGGTGTCGTACGGCAGTTCGTGTTCGTCGCCGGCCGGGGTCTCCCCGGTCACCGGGTCGCCCCCACCCGTCTCGGCGGGTACGCCGGACTCGACCTGCACGTCGTCGAAGGGCAGCAGCGGCTCGGCCCAGGGGAAGGCGACATACCACAGCAGGGCCACCGTGGCGGCCACCAGCAGCACCGAGCCGGTCAACTTGCCGACCACGCCGAACGGCAGCTTGCGCCAGATGAACGCGTACATCAGGTCAGCCTTCCAGTTCCGCCGGGCGACCCGCGGACTTGGGTTGGGTGCGGTCCAGTTCGGCGTGGATGATCAGGCGCTGGTAGTTGTCGAACTTCGGGTTGCACGTGGTGAGGGTGAGCATCCGCTTGGTCGCCTTCTTGTTCGGCTCGCCGGGCACCGGCGCCACCACCTCGACCTGGGTCGGCCGGACGATCCGGGACTGCGACACTCGGTAGACGTACCAGTCGGTCTTGCTCTCGACCACGATCGGGTCGCCGTCGTCCAGCTCGTCCAGCCGCCAGAAGGTGGCCCGGTTGCGGTGCCCGGCGACGGAGAAGTTGCCCACCTGGCCGGGGAGCGCGCTGGCCGGGTAGTGGCCGGGGGCGAAGCGGATGTCGTCCTGGGTGACACCCTCGACGACGACCCAGTTCTTGTCCAGCTTCGGGATGTAGAGGCCCGCGAGCGGCTTGCCGCGTACCGGTGGGGACGGTTTGGCGCTCGGGCCCGCCGACGGGACGACCGTCGGGTCGTCGGTCGGGGCCCACGCCTGCGCCAACTCGTTGTTGAGGTCGTTCTGGTGGGCGTCGACGATTGCCGACTTGCCCCAGACCTCGTAGCCGGCGAAGAGCATGACCACCAGGCCGAAGGTGATCAGGATTTCACCTGTCACGCGGACGCCGCTGCGCAGCCGCGAGCCGAATGACGGTCGGGTGAGCTCGGAGTAGACGCTCTTGTAGCCCTCGCCGGTCTGGTGCGGCCGCAGTTGGACGACCCGCTCGCCGCGTCGGGGTTGGGGGGTGTCCGCGGAGTTGCCGCCGGTCGGCTCCTCGGGGACCGCGGTGCGGGGAACGGCACCCATCAACGCGGTGGAGTCCATGCTCGGGGGCCTGGTGGCGGGCGTGGCCGGGATCAGCGCGGTGGCGGCCGGGTCCGCGACGCGCTCGGGGGCCGGGGTGGCCGGGGAGCCGGTGGGGCGTGCGGGTCGAGCGCTGAGCTGCGGAATGTACGCGGTCGGCGAGTCGGCGAGCGGCGAGGTCGCCGGGCCGGAGGACCCGGGCCGACTCGGAGTGCCGGAGGTCGTCGGCCGGGTCGGCATCGGCGGTACGCCGGGCGTGGCCGGGCGGGCCGGGGCGGCACCCGGCGGACTGCCGGTCGTCGGCGGGCGGGTCGGAGCGGCGTTGGGCGCGGCCGGTCGAGTGGACGCGGCGCTTGGCGCGGGGGGCCGGGTCGGGGCGTTGCCGGGGGCGGCGGGCCGAACCGGGCCCTCGTTGGTGGCGGTCGGGCGGCCGGGAGTGGTCGCGGGGGGAATCCCGGTGCCGCGGTGCGGGCCCTGCCCGGCAGCTGCGGAGCCCGGCCAGGGCGGCGGGGCCTCGACGCTCGGGCGACCCGGGGTACCGGTCGGCTCGGCTCGGCTGGCGCTCGGCCGCGTCGGTTGCTCGGCGCGCGGCGGCTGCAGCACCGGCTCGGGCCAGTTGCCGGCCGAGGTCGGTCGGCCGGGTGCCGACGCGGGCCGGTCGAACGGGGGCAGGAAGGCGGTCGGCTCGTCGGTCTGGTCCCGGTGCCGCCCGTCGCGACGCTCGTCCGGGCCGCTCACCGGGGCACCGTCGCCGAGCGCAGGGCGGTGGAATCCTCGAATGCGGGAACCCGCACCGTGGAGGGCGTCTCCTTGTAGCCGAGCTGGTAGTCGTCGACCGCGTCCTTGAACAACCGGACTCCCTGAGAGCTGGCGAGGGCCTGCTGGAGGGCAGCGGGATCGCCGATTGCTACGATCTTGAACGGTGGGGAGTACACCCGGCCATGAAGTAGCAGGGTGTTACCGACGCAGCGTACCGCGCTGGTGGTGAGCACGCGGACGTTCATGATTGACATGGCCTCGGCCCCGCCGGCCCACAGCGCGTTGACCACCGCCTGCACGTCCCCCTGATGCACCACCAGGTCGTCGTTGCTGGCGTCCGACTGGGTCTGGTCGAGCTGTGGGGCGTCGTTCAGCTCGACAGTGACCCCGGGCCCGGCGAGAGCGGTGAAACCGGCGTCCTGGAGGCTGCCCTGGGCGCGATTCTGCTGATCCTTGATCGGGGCGTCCGAGCCGGCAAGCGTGTTTGTCCGCTGCTGGACCTCGCCGCGCAGCGTGGCGGCCCGGCGTTCGCTCGCCGCCACCTGCTCGCGTCGGTCCTCGATGAGCTGGTTGAGCTGGGGTCGCCGGTCCTCCCGCAGAGCGGTGCCGCCCGCCGTGGTCGCGGTGGTGGTGAAGAGCAGACCGGCCGCCGCCGCGATCAGGGGCACCCCGATCGACCAGCCGGGACGGCGCTGACGCGGTCGCCGGGGCAGCAACCCGGCGGCGGCCCGTCGGAGGACCTTCTGCCAGGAGGTTGCGCCGGATGTGTACTCCACCGAGCGTTCCTTCCACGTGTCGGGGACCGGTCCGTGCCGGCTGCGCCGGTGATGCGAACAGTCCCGCCTCTTTCGGTCACTCCGTGCACTGGCCTGACCCCATTCGTGGTCCGGGCGGCCAATCGGGACTACGCTAGCTCTCGAACATTATTGGCCATGGACCGTCGCCCCCGCGCCCGGTTGTCAGGCCGGACGAGGTCGTCACCCCTCTGGAGAGCGCCGTGCCCAAGTCTCAGGTCCGTAAGAAGAAGGTGTACACCCCGCCGACGGACGTCCGTCCGACGACGACGGCGTCGTCGCGCAAGCCTAGCCCGGTGTGGTTGCCGGTCACCGCGGTCGCCTTGATCGTCGTCGGGATCGGCTGGCTGGTGCTCTACTACCTGTCGGAGCAGGAGTACCCGGTCATGGCGTGGGGTTACTGGAACCTTGCCGTCGGCTTCGGCGCGATGGTCGCCTCGCTGGCGCTGCTCTCCCGCTGGCGCTGACCCGCCTCGACCGCCGCCTCGTCGGCGGTCCCACGTCACCCCGTCGAGCCCCTGCCCGGCAGGATCGGGTGGGGGCCCCTATGGTGTCCGCAGGCAGCGTGGCCTACTGCGAGATGACTCACGTTACCGCTGGGTAACCTTCGCGTAGGCTGCACTGCATGACCGAGCTGGTGCGAGGTCATCAGGCAGCAGACCGGGGAGGCCAACTCGATGGGCAGCGTCCAGATCGTCACCACGATCCTCGCGGCCGCCATCACCGCCGTGGCGGTGTGGCTTGCGGTGCGTGCGGTCCTGAAGATGGTGGCAGTCATCCGGCTCGGGCAACCCGCGCCGGAGAGGTTCTCCGACAAGGTCACCCGAGCCAGGACGATGCTCGTGGAGACGGCCGGCCACACCCGGATGCTCAAGTGGGGCGTGGTGGGTGCCGCGCACTGGTTCGTGATGGTCGGCTTCGTCGTGCTGTCGCTGCTCGTGCTCGAGGCGTACTTCGAGGTGGTCACCCCGACCGGCGGGCTGCCGATCATCGGGCACTGGACCATCTTCGGGTTGGCCACCGAGATCATCACCGTGCTGGGCCTGATCGGCATCGTGGTGCTGATGGTGATCCGACTGCGCAACCGGCCGAACCGGCCCGGCGGGCGGTCCCGGTTCACCGGCTCGACCATGTGGCAGGGCTACTTCGTCGAGTGGATCGTGCTGCTGGTCCTGATCTTCGGCCTGCTGATCCGTGGCTTCAAGGTCGCCACCGACCACTTCGAGTACCCGCTCTGGGCCACCCCGGTCAGCCACGCGGTCGGCGCGGTGCTGCCCGACTGGTCGGACGGTGCCAGCGTCGCCGCGCTGATCAAGATTGCCATCTCGATGACGTGGCTGATCGTCATCTCCCTGAACGTCACCATGGGCGTCGCCTGGCACCGCTTCCTGGCGTTCCCCAACATCTTCTTCAAGCGTGAGCCGGCCAGGCCGGCCGGCTCCGGTCTCGGCCCGCTGCGCCCGATGACGAGCCAGGGCAAGCCGCTCGACTTCGAGGAGGCGGACCCGGAGAAGGACCAGTTCGGCGTCGCCCACGTCGAGCAGTTCAGCTGGAAGGGTCTGCTGGACTTCAGCACCTGCACCGAGTGCGGCCGCTGCCAGTCGCAGTGCCCGGCCTGGAACACTGGCAAGCCCTTGTCGCCCAAGCTGCTCGTGCTGAGCCTGCGCGACCACGCGTACGCGAAGGCGCCCTACCTGCTGGCCGGCGGCGGCAAGGACCTGACCGGTGAGGAGAAGGCCACCCAGGCGCAGCTCGCCCACCTGGACGTGCTGGCCCTCGCCGAGGCCGACAAGCCGTTGATCGGCACCGCCGAGGAGGGCGGCGTCATCGACCCGGACGTGCTCTGGTCCTGCACCACCTGCGGCGCCTGCGTCGAGCAGTGCCCGGTGGACATCGAGCACGTGGACCACATCGTCGACATGCGCCGCTATCAGGTGCTGATCGAGTCGAGCTTCCCCTCCGAGGCCGGCGTGATGCTGCGCAACCTGGAGAACAAGGGCAACCCGTGGGGTGCCCCGCAGAACACCCGCGAGGACTGGACCAAGGGCCTGGACTTCGAGGTGCCGCGGGTGGGCGAGGTGGACGACTTCGAGTACCTGTTCTGGGTCGGCTGCGCCGGTGCGTTCGAGGACCGGGCCAAGAAGACCACCCGTGCGGTGGCCACCCTGCTCAACGAGGCGGGCGTGAAGTTCGCGATCCTGGGCGAGGGCGAGACCTGCTCCGGCGACCCGGCGCGACGAATCGGCAACGAGTTCGTCTTCCAGATGCTCGCCCAGCAGAACGTGGAGACCCTGAACGAGGCGTTCGAAGGCCGCGACAAGACCAAGCGCAAGATCGTCGCGACCTGCCCGCACTGCTTCAACACCCTTGGCAACGAGTACGGGCAGCTCGGCGGCGAGTTCGAGGTGGTCCACCACACCCAACTGCTCGCGCACCTGGTCGCCACCGGCAAGCTCACGCCGGTGCAGCCGGTCGACGGCGGCGTCACCTACCACGACCCCTGCTACCTGGGCCGGCACAACCGGGTCTTCGCGGCCCCCCGTGAGGTCCTCGGTGACTCAATCGCGGGTGACCTCACCGAGATGCCGCGTAACAGCGAGCGCTCCTTCTGCTGCGGCGCCGGCGGTGCCCGGATGTGGATGGAAGAGAAGATCGGCAAGCGGATCAACGTGGACCGGGTCGAGGAGGCCATGGCCACCGGGGCGAAGACGGTAGCCGTCGGCTGCCCGTTCTGCTCGACCATGCTCAACGACGGGGTCAACGGCAAGGGTGCCGGCGAGCAGGTCGAGGTGATCGACGTGGCAAGCGTGCTGCTCCGTTCGGTCAAGCCCGAGCAGCCGCAGGGCGGCAAGGAGACCGCGCCGATCGGCGGCTGAGTCGCGTACCCCTGGGTTCTGAGACATCGACGGCGGTGGCCCCCTGAGGGCCGCCGCCGTCGTGCAAGAATCTCGCCGAGGTGAGGCGACATCGACGGCCTACTCTTGACGACGTTGTTGCCCCTGGTCGGCTTCGTAGCCCTGACCGCGGGCAACGCGTTCTTCGTCGCGGCCGAGTTCGCGCTTGTCACGGTGGACCGGCCGGAGATCGATCGGCGGGCCGCCGCGGGCGACCAGGCCGCCCTGACGGTACGCGCCGCGTTGCGCGAACTCTCCTTTCAACTCTCCGGGGCGCAGCTCGGCATCACCATCACCGCGCTGCTCACCGGCTACCTCGCCGAGCCGGCCCTGGCGCGGCTCTTCACCCCGCTGCTGCGCCCGTTGGCCGGTGACACCACCGGGCGGATCACCCCGTTCCTCGCGTTGGCCCTGGCCACGCTGATCTCGATGCTCTTCGGCGAGTTGGTGCCGAAGAACGCCGCGCTGGCCCGACCGATGCCGGCCGCGCTGGCCACGGCCGGTCCGATGCACGCTTTCTCGCGGACCCTCGGCTGGGTGATCCGAGGGTTGAACGGCGCGGCGAACCGACTGGTCCGGGCGCTCGGTGTGGAGCCGCAGGAGGAGCTGGCAAGCGCCCGTTCGCCGGAGGAGTTGGGCCTGCTTGCGGGCATCTCGGCACGTGCCGGCGCGCTGCCCACGGACACCGCGATGCTGTTGCGCCGCACCATCCGCTTCGGCGACAAACGGGCCGCGGAGGCGATGACCCCCAGGGTGGACGTGGTCGCGCTGCGCGTCACGGCCACCGTCGCCGAGCTGCTGGAGGAGTCGCGGCGGACCGGGCGGACCCGGTTCCCGGTGTACGAGGAGACCCTGGACCTGGTGACCGGGGTGGCCGCTGTGCCGGACGCCCTGGGCGTGCCGCTGGCGGACCGGGCGTCGACGACTGTCGGTTCGGTGGCTCGCGAGCCGGTGTACGTGCCGGAGAGTCTCAACCTGGACGGCGTGCTGGCGGCGCTGAAGGCGGCCGGAGCCGACCTGGCCATCGTGGTCGACGAGTACGGCGGCACGGACGGCGTGGTGACCGTCGAGGACCTCGTCGAGGAGTTGGTCGGGGAGATCGCCGACGAGTTCGACCCGGCGAGCGTGGACGACGACGCGTCGGTCGAGTTGACCGTGCCGGGCGGCGAGCGCACCGTGCTCGTCGACGGTGTGCTCCGCGCTGACGAGGTGGCCGAGCGGACCGGCTTCCGGCTGCCCGAGGGGCCGTACGAGACGCTGGCCGGGTTCCTGATGGCTCAGCTCGGGCACATCCCGCTCCCCGGCGAGACGGTCGAGGCGGACGGCTGGGAGTTCACAGTCGTCGAGGTGGAGCGGCACCGGATCGAGCAGGTTCGGGTGTTGCGCCCGGCGGATCCGGACGACGATGACTGAACTGCTGGTGACCGTGCTGCTGCTGCTCGGCAACGGGTTCTTCGTGGGCAGTGAGTTCGCGCTCATCGCGTCCCGGCGGACGGTGATCGAGCCGTTGGCCGCCGGGTCGAAACGCGCCCGCTGGGCGTTGTCGGCGATGAACCAGATCCCGTTGATGATCGCCGGCGCTCAGCTCGGCATCACGGTCTGCTCGTTGGGTCTGGGCGCGATCGCCGAACCGGCGTTGGCGCACCTGCTGGAACCGCCGTTCCACGCGGTCGGCCTACCGGAGCGGGCGGTGCACCCGGTGGCGTTCGTGCTGGCGCTGGGCGTGGTGGTCTTCCTGCACACGGTCGTCGGCGAGATGGTGCCGAAGAACATCACGCTTGCCGGTCCGGAGGTCTCCGCGCTGTGGCTCGGCCCGGCGATGCACGCATTCTGTGTCGCCACCAAACCGTTGTTGCTCGCGATGAAATGGGCGGCCCGGCGGGTGCTCGCGTTCTGGCGGATCGAGGCGTCCGAGGCGGTGAAGACGGTGTTCACCGCCGAGGAGTTGGCCGGTCTGGTCTCCCAGGCGCGGACCGAGGGGTTGCTCGACGCGGAGCAGCACGCGCGGATCACGGGCGCGCTGGCGCTGCACACGCGTACGGCGGCGGACGCGCTGCAACCGTGGTCGACGGTGGTGACGGTGGCCGAGGACGTCTCGCCGGCGTCACTCGAGGTGCTTGCCACCCGGACCGGCCGGTCCCGGTTTCCGGTGGTCCAGCGGTCGACCCGTCGGGTGCTCGGGTTCGTGCACGTCAAGGACGTGCTCGGGTACGCCGGGCAGGGCCGCAGGTCTCCGGTGCCGGCCGACGTCTACCGGCCACTGGCGGTGGTGCCGCCGGAGCGTACGCTCGCCGATCTGCTGTTGGCCATGCGTCGCGAACGGCGACACATGGTGCTGGTCAGCGACGGGCGTCGGCCTCTCGGAGTGGTCACCCTTGACGATGTATTGACCGCAATCGTTGGTTCGTGAATCAATACCCTTGGTGTGCAAGCGGTTGCACGACAGTGATGGTTACTGCGCTCACCTTGATTACCGCTCCGAGCTTCCCTAATGTGGGGCACCGACCGCTGTGGGTCGTCTGCCTCGGCCCTTCCCTCACGCGAGGCGCCCGGCGGTCGGTTGCAAAGGAGTCGGTGCCGGTGGCAACCATGCCCCCTCATCGTCACGACCTGGTTGCGTCTGCTCGCTCCGGTGGCCTGCGACGCGCCGCCCGCCGGGTGCTGGTCCTGGTCGCTGCTGCGGCGGTCGGCGCCGGTCTGTTGACCGCGCCGGCGCATGCCGCGCCCACGGTCGACGAGATCGAGGCGCAGATCGACAAGAAGTGGGAGCAGTTGGAGCCCACCATCGAGCAGTACAACAAGGTTCGGGCGCAGTTGAAGGTCAACCGGCAGAAGTCGGCGAACCTGCAGAAGAAGATCGAGCCGCTGGCGCTGCAGAGCGAGTTGGCGCTCAACCGGGTCGGCGACCTCGCCTCCCGCTACTACATCTCGGGCCCGTCGCACGACATCGGCGCGCTGCTCGTCAGCGCCAAGCCGGACACGCTCACCGAGCAGCTCACCATCCTCGACCGGCTCGCTTCGCAGGAGCGCAAGGAGGTCGAGGGTGTGCTGGCCGTGCGGGCCAAGTACGACGGCGAGAAGCAGAAGCTGGACGCCCTGATCGTCACCCAGACCAAGCAGCAGAACGATCTGGCGGCCAAGAAGAAGCAGATCGACGCGGAGATCAAGCAGCTCGAGGCGTCGATGCCCAAGACCACCGTGGTGACCGCGGCCTGCCCGACCATCAACGGAGTGGTCAGCGCGGCGGCCCGTACCGCGATCAGGACCGCCTGCGGCAAGGTCGGCAAGCCGTACGTCTGGGGTGCCACCGGGCCGAACTCGTTCGACTGCTCGGGGTTGACCCAGTTCGCCTACAAGGCGGCCGGCATCTACCTCACCCACCACACCGGTGACCAGTGGAACGAGGGCAAGGCCGTCTCGCGGGCCGATGCTCGCCCCGGTGACCTGGTCTTCTTCTTCTCCGGCCTGAGTCATGTCGGGTTGTACCTCGGCAACAACAAGATGGTGCACGCACCACGTGCCGGCAAACCGGTGCAGGTTTCAAGCATCACCACCATGCCGATCGCCGGGTTCCGTAGACCCGGCTGATCCACCTCGCGCGACACCACGGCCCCCGGTCACCGACCGGGGGCCGTCGTGGTTTTCAACGGGGCGCGCCCACCGGCGACGGCAGCAACTGCACGTCGGCGAGGTCGACGTACATGATCCGGTGGCCGAACTGGATCTGCGCGTAGCGGTTCTTGCCACGGATCACCGTCCAGTCGCCGGGCGACGAGCCGTCGAACGTGCTGGCCCGGTAGTACTCGCCGGCCAGCACCGCGCCGACGGCGTACCGCTGCCCGGCGGCCAGGGTGTACTGCAGTGGCGAGATCGCCTGGTAGGGCACCCCGTCGGGGTACGCCGACTGTTCCGGGTATGCCCGTCCGTAGACCGGAATCGTGGTTCGGCCGGGCTTCGGCGTGGCCACCACGCCGACGGTCCAGCTGGCGGTCGGCGCGGACGCCGGGTTGTGGAACCAGGCCCGCTGCCCGAGGTACCAGATCGCGGTCCAGTCGCCCTGCCGTCCGGCCAGCGCGTACGTCTGCCCGGCGGATGCCCGGGCCCCGTGGTCCGACACGGCCATCGTGTTCGGGGTGCCGTCCGGGCGCAGCGCGATGTCGTTGACGAGCGGCGCGTCCGCCGACGGTGCGCTGTGCAGGACCACCGCCGAGGAGCCACGCGGCGCGCAGGGCACGCCCGCGGTCACGCAGCCGGTGAACGCCGGCCGGTTGGTGGCGTGATCAGGGTCGATCCGGACCAACCCGGTGGCCGGGGTGCCGGTGTCGAGTCGAGGGGCGTGCAGCAGGTCGAAGTAGTGCGTCCAGTCCCAGTACGGGCCCGGGTCCCAGTGCATTCCCCGCACTGTCGAGGCGACGGTGCCGGGCACGTTGTCGTGGCCGATGATGTGCTGGCGGTCCAGTGGAATGCCCAGCCGCAGCGCCAGGTGCCGTACCAGCTTCGCCGAGGTCCGGTACATCGCCTCGGTGTACCAGGTGCCCTGCGCCGCGAAGCCCTCGTGTTCCAGCCCGATCGCCTTCGCGTTGACGTACCAGTTGCCGGCGTGCCAGCCGACGTCCTTCGTCCTGACGTGCTGGGCGATGTGCCCGTCGACCGAGCGCAGCGAGTAGTGCCAGCTCACGTAGGTCGGGTCCTGGACGAGTTGCAGGGTCGTCGCCCAACTCGCCTCGGTGTCGTGGATCACGATGTACTCGATCTTCTGCCGCGCGGGCCGGTCGGAGAGGTCGTGGTTGCCGTAGTCCCCGTCGCCGCCGAACGCCTCGTAGGGTGCCGGAATCCACTCGCAGGAGATGGTGCGTGGGCACTCCACCCCGTCCGGGCGGGCCAGTCGGCGCAGGCCCAGCCGGTCCAACCAGGAACGCTCGGGCCGCACCGCGCGGGCCGGCAGGGTGATCCGCTGCCCGTCGTCGGTCACCCGGGACTCGCCCGCGCCGATGGTGGTGAACACCTCGTCGGCGAAGGCCGCGGCGGCGTCGGCGCTGTCCGCGCCGGAGTAGCGGGCCACCGCGCCGTACCAGGCCGCCGGGTCGGTGCCGGCACCGACCGGCGCGCCGAGATCCCTCTGGTACGCGCTGAGCAGCGCAGCCCCACCCCGGATGTTGAGGCCCGTGTCGGTGCGCAGTGCCTCGGGGGCGGCACCGGTGAGCGCGGCGGCGGCGTCCACGGTCTGCAAGGCGGCGGCGGCCGGCGCGGGAGCCTCGGCCGGGCGGGGGGCGGGCACCCGGGCGGCACGGGAGTCGTCGCCGCGGGGGTCCTCGGCGCCGGCGTCGTGGTGACCGCGTCCGGGTAGGGCGGCCACGTGCCGCGCGTCGGTCAGGTGCATCGGGCCGTAGCCGCCACTGGTGCTCGGTGTGCCGGCATTGGTGTCCCAGCGCGACTCCAGGTAGGAGACGCCGAGCAGCACGACGCTCGGTACGCCGTACTCGGTCGCCGCCGCGACGTACTGCTGCTGGCGGGTGGTGGTGGGCGCGGCGGCGGCCGGGCCGACGGTGAGCGGCACCGTGGTCGCGGCGGCGACCACGGTGGCGGCGAGCAGCGCTCGCCCGCCGGTCGACAGGGTTGGATGGTGCATCGAACCCCCTAGATTCTCGCGGAGTGCGGTCAGCTCACCATCGCGCCGCCCGGAGGTTGCGTCAATACCTTTCCATCTATCGAACTATTCGGAAGAAATCCTTCACGCACTTTCGGTGACCTCGTCCAATCGGTACGGAGTGTCACGGGCGCGCGGGTTGCGGATCGGTAACAAGCGTCTCTACTCTGGTCATTCGTCGGCCCGACAGCAGCTCCGCTCAGCCCGGGCGGTAACGGACCGACACCGCCGAGTCGTTTCCGAGCGAACCGGGGACCCAGGTCCCTCGGGGTGAATCCGCAGCCACTGCGGTAGGGCGCCGACTTCCCGCCCGAACCCGTCAGCTAACCCGGTAGGCGGTCAGGAAGAAGGAGTACGGAACCCCGGTGGCACTCCATGCCCCGCGGCCGTCGTCCGAACGGTCGGCAACAGCCGGCCCGGCGACGATCGTGCCGCGCCCACGCTGGTCCCGCTTCACCACCGCTCTCGCCGCGCTGGCCGGCATCGCCGTCGTCCTGACCGGCAGTGCCACGGCGGCCCACGCCGACCCGTCCGTCGCCGAGATCGAGCGCCAGATCGACGCCGACTGGAACAAGCTCGAACCGATCATCGAACGGCACAACGCCACCCGCACCGACCTCGCCGCGAAGCGCAAGCAGGCCGACGCGCTGGCCGCCCGGATCACCCCGCTGGAGCGGCAGGTCGACGCCGCGATGGACAAGGTCAGTGCCCTGGCCGTACGCGCCTACAAGGGTGAGAACGTCTCGACCGTCAACGCGGTGCTGGGCAGCCGGTCGCCAAGCGAGGTGGTCGGCCAGCTCGAGATGCTCGACCGCTTCGCGCACAACCAGCAGAAGGACGTACGCCAGGTGGCCGACCTGCGCGACCAGCTGGCCGCGCAGAAGGCGCCACTGGACGAGATGGTGGCCCAACTGACCCGCACCGAAGCGCAGTTGGCGGCGAAGAAGAAGCAGATCAACGAAGAGATCGACCGCCTACAGAAGCTGCGCCTCAAGGTGTACGGCAGCGGCGGTGGCGGTCCGCTGCGCCCGGCACCCTGCCCGGGCAGTTACCCCGGCGGCGGCGCGGGCACCGCGGTCAAGTTCGCCTGCGCCCAGATCGGCAAGCCCTACGTCTGGGGTGCCGAGGGTCCCAACTCGTACGACTGCTCGGGGCTGATGCTCGCCGCCTGGGCCAAGGCCGGCGTGTCGTTGCCGCACAACGCCGCCGCGCAGAGCCGCGTCACGAAGAACGTCAGCAGGGGTGACCTGCGCCCCGGTGATCTGGTCTTCTACTACAGCGACATCCACCACGTCGGCATGTACGTCGGCGGCGGCTGGGTGGTGCACGCCTCGCAGGCAGGTCAACCGGTCAAGATGAAGAAGGTCGACGACGGCCCGATCCACAGCTACGGACGCCCCGGCTGACCCCGGGTGACCGAAGGGCCCGTCGCGATCCGTCGCGGCGGGCCCTCGTCGTCTCCGGCCCTAGCGGGTCGGCCAGGTGCGCCAGTGTTGCCAGGCGCGGCTGGGCGTGGGCCCCCGCTGGCCCTGGTAGCGCGAGCCGTAGACCACCGAGCCGTACGGGTGCTCGGCCGGCGAGGAGAGCCGGAAGATGCAGAGCTGCCCGATCTTCATGCCCGGCCACAGGGTGATCGGCAGGTTCGCCACGTTCGAGAGCTCGAGCGTCACGTGACCGGAGAAGCCCGGGTCGATGAAACCGGCGGTGGAGTGCGTGAGCAGCCCGAGTCGGCCCAGCGAGCTCTTGCCCTCCAGTCGGCCCGCGAGCTGGTCACCAAGCGAGATGACCTCGAGCGTCGAGGCGAGCACGAACTCCCCCGGGTGCAGCACGAACGGCTCGCCGTCGGGGACCTCGACCACAGACGTCAGGTCGTCCTGCTGCATGGCAGGGTCGATGTGGGTGTAGAGGTGGTTGTTGAAGACCCGGAACAGCCGGTCGAGTCGGACGTCGATGCTGGAGGGTTGGACCAGGGTTGGCTCGAACGGCTCCAGGCCCAGCGTGCCGGCCTTGATCTCGGAGACCAGGTCGCGGTCGGAGAGCAGCATCGGACAACCATAGCCTTCCCCTAGGCGGCCGGATTCGGTGCCGGTGACCAGCGCGTCGAGGTCGCTGCTCGTACATTTGTTCGATAGAATGCCCACATGGCTTCCTGGTCCGAATTCGCCGCCGACGAGCCCCGACTCGCCGACGGGATCCGCGTTCTCCTTCAGCAGTACGGGCCGGGCTTCGGCTACCTGGCCACGGTCCGTGCCGACGGCGGGCCCCGCGTCCATCCGGTCTCCCCGGTCATCACCGCCGAGGGGCTGTTCTGCTTCATCATCGACTCTCCCAAGCGCCGTGACCTCGAACGTGACGGCCGCTACGCGCTGCACTCGTTCCCCGCGGAGGAGAGCGACGACGAGGCGTACGTGGCGGGGCGCGCCCGTCCGGTCACCGACCCCGCGCGAATCGCGCGACTGGCGCAGGGTGCCCGGGCCGAGCCGCAGGTCGACTGGCGGCTCTTCGAGTTCACCGTCGACGTGGCGATGCTCACCCGCCGCGAGCAGCACATCGCCGGCATTCCGGGCCTCGCGTCGGGCCAGCCGGCCGTCCGGGTCTGGCTCGACCCAAACGCCCCGTCGGCGGTGGCCACCCCACTTGCCGTTCCGCCGGCGCGCCCGACCCGCCTCAGCCGTGACGTCCAGTGCACCGCCGCCTGACCACGCCCCGGAAGACCATCGGCGCCGGCTCCGTCGTAACGGAGCCGGCGCCCCCGTCGCCCGCCGGGGGTGATCAACTCGGCTTCGGTGATGTCGGGGGGTCCCGGCGCCTCGGATGCCCCACCTTCCAGGAAACCGAGTGGATCAACCAGCCCAAGCCGGGCGGAGCGGTACGCGCGCAGCTGTGGCCGGCGGGGGTGCCTGGGTGCAGAGGCTCGACGACTCGGGTACAGTGGTGCCGCCTGCGGGTGTAGTTCAATGGCAGAACATCAGCTTCCCAAGCTGACAGTGCGGGTTCGATTCCCGTCACCCGCTCCACGTACGGAAGCCCTGGCCAGGACACGTGTCCCGCCAGGGCTTCCGTGGTTCTAGGTCATGCTGAAACAGAGACGGGCCATTAGCGGGCCATTGCGGCACGCCGAGTCGGGTCGGGTGTCCCGGGCGAGGCAGCGGGGGCGCGCAACGTTGTGGTGGTCAGCTCCAGAGTGAGGCTCATCCGAGACCGACAGATTGGAAGCCCGCCGTTGACTGATGCAGCGCCACCCGCTCCAGGACCTGAACCGACGCCGGACACCCTGGGTGTAGGCGGCGACCAGGCGGACACTCTCTACATTTTCGTGGTCTGCACGGATCGGGGCCAACACAGGCGACGTGTACTTACCATCACCCGCGTTCATCCCGACGGCACGGGCGGCATGAGTTCAGCTCTTGATTGGTTCGCTCCGCCGATGGGTGACGAGGCGACGCCGAGAAGTCTTATGGGGAGAGACTCCTACATCTTCAGGTGCCCGTCTTGTAGTCGAACACCACAGATCAATCGAGCGAAGTGGTGGAACCTCGTCGGTGAGGCCCTGCGCCTCCAGCTTCCTGAGATTGACCTGTCCTTGCTACCCTTCTAGGGCTGCACGAACGGCAGTCCCTGGCGCGAGGACGGGGTTACTCTCAGCCCGAAGGCTCACCTCACCCATGAGGTGCTCGTGAAAGCCCACTCATCCGGTGGGGCGTATAGCTACGCCCTCTGGAGGTTCGAGTGGCATCCCCTGATGAAGAGCCCGTCGGTGCCGCGCCGTCGAAGCGTCGGCGCTTAAGTCCGCGCCAGTCATCCCGCAACGGTCAGGATGTGCTTCTGACCGCCGCGAAGTCCGGGTGGGGCACCACTCTTCGGTACTGCTTGTTGCTCCTCGTTCACCGTGGAGGGCCGCTGTCGCTGGTCGGTCTTGTCGGCTACCAGATTGCACGCAGTAAGGGTTGGATCTAGAGCCGATCCCCTAATCCAAACCAAGGGTCGGTCCGTCGGCCTCTGCAACCCGCTTCGCCTCGCGTTTGCCCGGCTTGCGCCGGGCCGCCTTGACTGCCTTGCCGATCGCGTCGGCGATGCCCTGGTCGGCCTCCCGGTTGGCGTGCTGGTAGATCAGCGCGGCGCGCGGGCTGTCGTGCCCCATCCGCGCCATGATGTCGCGCAGGCTCGCGCCCGGTGCCCGTGACGCGAGGGTGTTGCCGGTGTGCCGCAGGTCGTGGAAGTGCAGGCCGGGCACATCCACGGCGGCGACCGCCTCGGGCCACTTGACCAACTTGTTGAAGTTGCCGCGTCAGAGGTTCCGGCCGCTTCCGCCGGTGAACAGGAACGCCTCGGGTGCCTCGCCGACGTGGCTGCTCATGTGCTGTGCGCGACTAGCGATGGATCTTGGCCGTGCGTACGCGCAGCGGCGGCAGATCGGCGAGGCGTTGGCGCACCTGCTCGAAGCCGAGAAAATGGCACCGGAACTCATCCACACGCACGTTGCTGCCCGGAACGCAATTCGCGAACTGATCCTGATCTCCGGGCGAGCGGCATCGCCGGAGTTGAAGGCGCTTGCGGAGCGAGCGGATGCGCAGCCCTGATCTGGTGTCTCCTCTGTCCCTCGTGTCCTCGGTGTCCCCCAGGGGCGAATGAGCTGCTGGAACTGCGGGGACACCTTGCCCAGAGGTATCCCCGGCGCGAGCGGCTGATGTCGCCGTAGCCGGCCGAACCGGCCGTGGAAGATCAACGCGTTCGCTGCCGTAGTCACTTCGTTGGAGGAGATCGCACAGGAGTTGTCTCCTATATCCCCCGTGCCGCCGAAGGGTCTGACCGGCTGTGATCCGGGGGGACAGGCATGCCCACTGTCCCTCCCTCGACGGAAGACGACCGGTCAAGCGGGACCTGCGAGATAGTCGCGAAAGTGACAACTCGCTGGACATGGAAACCAGGCGTATGGAGCAGTCGTTAACCAAGTCAGGCAGCTTGCCAGATGATCATATAATTTTGATCACCGTGCTCGCGGCAAAAGTGGGAGCGATCGACTACTGACTCAGCGGCCCTCAACAAGATAATGTTGGGGCATCCGACGCCCCCATACATCGCCCAGCGGAGGAGGGAGTCTATGCCATCGCGCGTTGACGTAGACCCGAAGATGGTGCGGTGGGCGCGACGCCGAGCCCGATACTCGGTCGCGGACCTTAGCAAGGCATTTCCGAAGCTCGCTGAATGGGAATCCGGCGATCGTAAGCCGACCATGCGGCAACTCGAAGCGTTCGCACGGAGAACGCATATACCAATTGGCTTCCTCTTCCTTCCAAGCCCACCTTCCGAGCCCCTTCCCGTACCTGATTTTCGGACCTTTAGGGACGAGGAACGGCGGAAGCCGTCACCAGATTTATTAGATACTATATATGCTTGCGAACAGCGGCAAGATTGGTATCGGGAGTTTGCAGCCACTCAAGATTACGACGAAGTTGCCGTCGTGGGTAGCGCTAGCTTGCGTAGCGACCCTGTTAGAACTGCCGCTTCTTTGCGGGAGGTATTCGGTTTTGGCTTGGAACGTCGGTCCCGATTCTCAAACTGGACTGAAGCGCTTCGCGGCCTTTCTGAACATGCAGAAGACCAAGGAATACTGGTCATGAATAACGGCGTGGTGGGCTCGAATACCCGTCGCAAGCTAGTGCCGCGTGAGTTTCGCGGCTTCTCGCTCGTGGATCCGCTTGCGCCGGTCATCTTTATCAACGGAGCTGACACAAAGGCTGCGCAGATCTTCACCCTTGCTCATGAACTGGCACACGTTGCGCTTGGCGGCTCTGCGATTTCGAACCAGGATCTCGAAGAAGTGGACAGCGCAAACCGCACCGAGCAATGGTGTAACGCCGTCGCTGCTGAACTGCTATTACCGATGGAAGAGTTCAGAGGAGAGTTTCAACGCGATCGAGATTTGACTGAAGAGCTCGAACGGCTGGCGAGAAACTTTAAGGTCAGCACACTGGTCGTGTTGCGCCGGATCTTCGACGCTGGTTTCATGACGCAAGATCGGTACCGCGTTGCGTTTGAGGTAGAGCTCGCGCGCATTCTTGTCCTCATGGAAGGGCAATCGAGCGGTGGCAACTTCTACACAACCACACCGGTGCGAGTTAGCAAGCGGTTTGCTAGGGCTCTCATAACAGACACCTTAGAGGGCGGCACTCAATACGGTGACGCGTTCAGGATGCTGGGGTTCAAGAACTCTTCAACTTTCGAGGAACTCAGTCAGCGCCTTGGAGTTGCCTAATGTACCTACTCGACTCGAACGTCTTTATCGAAGCGAAGAATCGGTACTATCCGTTCGACGTCGTTCCGGGCTTTTGGGACTGGATTCAGGTGGCGCACCAAACCTGCGGTGTGTGCATAGTGGAGGCAGTCCGTGACGAACTAGTCGACGCTGACGATGACCTCAGCGCCTGGATCAAGGCGCTGCCGAGTTCCTTCATTCTTCCGTCTTCCGTCATCTCAACCGGAATCTTGCGAAGTTTGAGTGTCTGGGCCAGCAGTAGTAGCCAGTACAGTGCGGCAGCCGTTTCGGAATTCTTAAGCGTCGCCGACTATCTCCTTGTGGCACACGCGCGGACGATTAGTGCGACGGTGGTAACCAACGAAGTGCCGGCACCAGCAGCGAGAAAGCGAATCAAAGTCCCCGACGCCTGTAACGCTCTGGGTGTTAGCTTCTTGAGCCCGTTCGGGGTGATGCGTGCCGAGAGGGTGCGACTCACGCTCTAGCGCTCCGTTAGACCCATCCAGCTCGCCGTCAGCGCATGGGCCATTAACGGGCCATACGGTGAGGCCATTGTCGGTCACTCCAGGCCACTTGCGGCATCACTGAGCTCGTTGAAGGGGCTACAACAGCAGGCGCTTGTACGGTTCCCAAGCTGACAGTGCGGGTTCGATTCCCGTCACCCGCTCCACTGCGAAGGCTCTGGCCAGGACGTGAGTCCCGGTCAGGGCCTTCGATGTTCCACGATCATCGACCACGCGACGTGCCATTGGCGTGCCATTAGCCCCGCCGTCCACCGCCGGAACTGTGGCCCGCGAGTAGCTCGACCAGCGTTCCCCAGTGTGGGACGCGTTCGCGGTGTTGTCTCGCTTGTAATACCAGGTTCGCCACCACCAGCGCCGGGTCGCTGTCTGGGGCCTGAATGTTCAGGTTCCTTCCGACCCATGACCTGACCTCGCTCCACCTGTAGAACACCGTGCCCTCGCGGGCGGGGTTGACCGGAGGTGGGAAGGTGCCCGGCCCTCGGTCACCCGTGGCATATCGCCGCACAGACTCCCTGCTCTGGCCGATGCGACCGGCGATGTCGGCAAGCGTCACCAGGTCTTGGTCCAGTACACGAACCGCGGTCAGGCCGGCGTGGTCGAGGGTCTTAACTGCGGAGGCGATCGCATCCGCCATGGTGTCGCTTTCCCGATCGAACTCGGCGATGGGGAGGCCGTTCTCTGTGCCGAAGGCCGCGTCGTCGCAGCCTTCGGCACAGAGAGCGTCCAGTTCATCATCGGTAGGCTGCCGATCGAGCACCAGCGTGAACACGTGCATTGTCATGGCCTACCTCCCTTCGGCCTCACATGGATGCGGGGGTATCCGCTTCGAGTGAGGGGTGGGTGTGGATCGCTGTAAAGCGGTCCAGCTGTTTCGCGTGGGTCCCAGGGTTGCGGGGGGAACAAGACACGTGTCGCTGTGCCTGGCAGGGTTTGCATCGCACTGCGCCCCATCGGTGCTTGTTGTGAATCTCCGTGACGAGGAGTCCCACTTCCTCAGCCCTCTGAAGGGCGCGGGCGATCTCTTTCTTCGGGTGACGTCCCGAACTGACCATATGGAACTCCTCGGCCTCTTCTTGGTGAAACTTGGCTTATGGTGCTCATTTCGCCCTCCCTTGGGCTCCCATAAGGTCCGGTAAGAGGCCCGGCCTGGAGGTTGGTCAACGGCTGCCCTGTCCGATGTGCGGTACTGAACTCGTCGTTCGGGGTGTTTGACCATCCTCCGGATCGCGCCTGGTGCAATAGTACACCACTGCCGGGTAGTACTGCACCGGCAGTGGTGTACACGGATTCGTCATGTAGACGGAGCATCTACCACCCAGAGTTCCCGGCCTTCCTGTCCTTCGTCGACCCGTCCCCGAGCTTGTTCTTCGCTTCACCCCTGTCTTGATCTTCTTGCCCTTCCTCGTCCGCTTCCGCGTGGCCCGGACCGCTTGGTGCAGGGCTTCGGCGATGGCCCGGTCGGCTTCCGCCGTTACGTGCTAGAAGAGGAGCGGGAGCAGTTGACGTCGAGGCTAAACGTGCCGCGCCCGCAAGATGCGGAGCCCGTACGACGACAGGGACCGGGCCGCAACGATCGCCAGGGGTGTTGGCTACCGTCGTCGAGCTTCCGGCGAACGGCTGCCGCACCGGCTACGCCGGCTTTCCCTCGTCCCTCCTGGGTCGCCCATACTGCACCGGATCCGACCGCAGCAGTGCCGCCTACGCTGTCGCGATGGACGCGGGCAGGGTGTGGCGGCTGTACCACCGGGGCGAGCTGGTTGGCGAGATCGACGAGCAGGGTCACGACTTCCCGTGGACGTACGGCCGATTCCGTCCGCTGCCGGGGTTCGAGCCGCTACGCCCGCTCTTCATCGCCCGGAGCGCCGCCCTCGACGCGGACGACGACGAGGCCATGATCCGGATGGACGACGAGATCGGGGCCGCCCTGACGATGACCCACCCGGACGGCCGCCAGGTGGCCGAGTTCCTGCTGAGCGTCGAGGACGACGAGGCCGGCTTCAGGTGGCATGACGCGCCGTTCGAGGGCGGGTAGTCCGTGCCATTAGCGTGCCAATAGACCGGGACAACCAAGGTCGACCCAGGCCACGAGGGTCCGCCGTGACCAGGCCGTCGGCCTCATGGCCTGCCGCCCATCGGCAATTCCCAAGCTGACAGTGCGGGTTCGATTCCCGTCACCCGCTCCACTGCCTTCGATGTTCCACTCTCAAAGGGTCACGCGACGCGCCGTCAGTTGGCGCGTCGCCAGTTCGGTCCTCCCCGAAGCCCTCGGTACGTGCCGGACTCGTCGGTGGCGTCGGCGAACTCGGCGTGGCGCCCTACCGGTAGTCGGCGAAGATGCGGCGTTCCACGCCGTCGACGGTGACCGGGCCGCCGTGCGGGAGGATCCACTGCGGTCGGGTGTGACCGAACGGCACGCCGACGCAGACGACCGCCTCGGGGTTGTAGCGGGTCACCACGTCGACGACCGTGTCGCGCTGCTGCTCGCGTAGCCGTGCCCGGTCTGCCGCCGAGGGGCGACGGGTGTGGTCGGAGGTCGGCGGACGGGCGACCAGGACCGCGTCGACGGCGCTGAGGAGACCGCGCTCACCAAGTGATCGGACGATCCAGCCGACCTCACGGGCGGGGAGAAGCTCCTCCGACGTCTCGATGATCAGCACTCCACCGTGCAGAACGTCAGGTGGGAACGGGAAGCGTCCCGCCGTCAGGATCCACTGGATGACCTCCAGGCAGCCACCCCAGGTGCGCCCGGTGACCGTGCGGGACGGGCCGTGCCAACTCCACGGCTCGGTCGGTTCGCGCTCTCCGAAGGACTTCAGTGCCTGCGGGTCGGCCCAGTCGAGCCCGATGTCCTCGGACTCACCCGGATCGGTGATCTCCAGCCGCTCCCCGGTGAGCAACGCCGCTCGCAGCGACCTGACGTGAACGTCGTCGACGGCCGGCCCGGGGCCGAGGTGCACTTGGGAGGACCCGCCGTAGAAGCTGGCGACGCCGAGGCCCCAGAGCCAGTGGTGCAGGTTGGTGTTGTCGCTGGTGCCGAGGAACGGTTTCGGGTCGGCTCGGGCCAGCTCGGCGTCCAGGTGGGGGATGACGGTGATCTGGTCCTCGCCGCCGACGACGGCGAGAATGCCGCGTACCCGGGGGTCCGCGAAGGCGGCGTTGATGTCCGCCGCCCGCGCTGCCGCGCTGGCACCCACCTGGCGGGTGGTGGGGTATTCGACCGGAACGAGGCCGGTCAGGTCGGCAAGCCGTCGCATGGCCTGCTCGTGGATTCCGGGATAGGCGCCGGCCGCGGCGAAGGACGGTGAGATGACCGCGAGGTGGTCCCCGGAGCGCGCCTTCCGGGGACGAACAAGCTCATGCTCCATGTCGAGATCCAACCGGTGTATCGGTCGGCACGCATCTCATTTCGGACGCGCCCGCTTCACGCGCCGGTCGTCGAGCCAGAGCGCCAGCCTTTCACGGGTGCGGTAGACGACTATGCCTGCGATCACGACGGTGATCAGAAGCCCCCACCACCAGAATCGACCACCCAACCCGCCGGGCGGGTCCGCGTCGCGGGTGCGGCCGGTGCTGATCACGTTGTCGGCGACGTCCACGGCGAGGATCTGCTCCGGGGCGGTCAGCAGGGTTCGAGGCGCGGTGGCGTCGGGCGTCAGCGCCAGCACCCGTACGCCGCGAACGTTGGGGTAGGCGGTGCGCTGGTCCAGCTCCAGCGGTCTGTCGAACCGGGCCGGGCTGAGCGGTTCGGGCTGGTAGGCGACCACCACCGCGGACCCGTCCGGGCCCCAACCGAGCAGTCGGATGGCGGTCACGCCTGTGACACCGGGCAGGGGCAGCGGTGCGGTGTCCCGGCCGGTGGCGGGGTCGACCCGGCGCAGGCTCCAGTCGGTGCTGCCGACCTTCCTGCTGATCAGCGTCAACGCCCCGTCTGTCGTCCAGGCTCCCTTGCCGGCCAGCCAGCTCTCGTCGGGCAGCTCAAGAGTGGACACTCTGCGGCCGTCGGCGTCGGCGACGGTCACGACCCGACCGATCTGGTACGCGACCCGTTCACCCCCGGCGGCGAACGCGACTGACGAGCCGAACATCGGCTGCTGGGCAGCGTCGGCCAGTTGGGTCCAGTGTTCGCCGTCGAGCGTCACGATGCTCAGCACCCGTCGGTAGTTGCTGCGCTGCGGGTCGGTCGGCACGGTGTCGTCGACCACAAGTCGCGTGCCGTCCGGGGACCAGGCCCTGGGGGTCGTCCCCACGCTGTCGGCGACCTTGCTGCGCAGCTGCCTGGTTCGGGCGGTGACGAGGTCGATGACGTCGACCCGTGGGGCCTCGGACGTGCCGGCGGGCCGGGCCACGTGGCGGCCGTCCGGGGAGATGACCACCTGCTCGCCGGCGGGTGCCTCGTAACCCATCGAGAAGATCCGGTAGCGGTCGGAGTTGGCGCTGACCACGCCGACGATGCCGTCCTCGTCCCAGCCCTGGAGGCGTGGCGCCTGACCGCTGAAGATGACCGACGCGGGCCCGAGCGGGGGCCGGTCGGTGGCGTGCAACGTCCCGATCGGTGGCAGCGCGACCTGATCGGGCAGCGCGGCGTCCGCGCCGGAGGCCGGTTCCACGGCAGGTGTACGCGTCAGTGGGAGCACCGCCCCGGTCAGCGCGACGAGCACGAGTGCCACGACGGCGGCGACGACGGCCCGACGGCGGGTTCGGCGGGCGGTGGTGAGCGCTCGTTCGTAGACCGGGTAGGTGGGGACGTCGGCCGCGACGGCGTGCAACGTCTCGCGGAGTCGGGCGGTCACTGCTGGCTCCTCTCCACTGTCGGGTCGATCAGGTCGAGGGCCGTCGCGCGCAGCCGGCGGATGGCGTCGTGGCCGTGTCGCTTGACGGTGCCGACGGAGCAACCGAGCACCTCGGCGGCCTGGGCCTCGGTCAGGTCCTCGTAGAAGCGCAGCACGATCACGGCGCGCTGACGAGGGGTGAGCCCGCGCAGCGCGCTCACCAGGCTCAACCGCAGCGCGGTCGACTCGGAGTGGTCGTCGCCGGGCCGGTCGGTGGGCTGCGCCTCCAGGCGCTCGGTCAGCCGGCGACGTCGCCACCAGGAGACCTGCTGGTGGTACATCACCCGTCGTACGTACGCCTCGGGGTCGCCGTCGCGAATCCGCCGCCAGTGCCGGTACGACCGGGCCAGAGCGCCCTGCAACAGATCCTCGGCAAGTTGGTGGTCGCCGGTGAGCAGGTAGGCCGTCCGGGACAGCGCCGGTGTGCGGTGCACCACGAACTCGTGGAACGTCTCGGTCATCCCCACCCCCTCGACAGGTAGAACGCCATCCGGCACGGGAATGGTTGAGGTCGGATCCGCCTGTTCGCGGTGGTTCCTGCCGGACCATGGCAGCGGTTAGGGTCCGCTTGGAGGTGGTCCGTGTTCACCGAAGCGTTTCCGATCGTGACGACACCTGACCTGCCACGACTGATCGCGTTCTACCGGGACGTGCTCGGCTTCGAGCTGACCTACCGGTTCCCGGACGAGGGCGTCCCCGAGTTCGTCGCCCTCCGACTGGGCAGCAGCGAGCTCGGCCTGGCCGCCAACCCGGAGGCTGGCGAGCCGGCCGACTCACACCGCTGGGAGCTGTGCGTCTACGCCGACGACTGCGACGCAGCCGTGGGTGCTCTGCGCACGGGTGGGGCGACGGTCACCGAGGAGCCTGTCGACCAGCCCTGGGGTGAGCGGTCCGCGCGGGTCACCGACCCGGACGGCAACCGTCTGCTGGTGCTGGCCCGGCTCTGAGAGCAGATCGCTGTCATCGCCTCCAGAACAGGAGGTGGGTGACCCCGCTGGGGCTGGGCACCGACTCGAGGTGGAAGCTGTCGAGCAGGTCCGTGGGGCTGTTCCACAGCCGCTCGCCCCGCTCGAGGTCGACGGGCGCGACGGCGATGTGCATCGTGTCGACCAGATCGGCCTCGAGGAACTCGCGGATGGTCTCCACTCCACCACCGAGGCGTACGTCCCGACCGTCGGCCGCCTGCTTCGCCTCGGCCAGTGCCTCGGCCGGGCTGACATCGCGAAAGTGGAACGTGGTGTCGGAGAGGCTGAACGACGGGCGTACGTGGTGGGTGAGCACGAAGACCGGCGTGTGGAACGGCGGATTGTCCCCCCACCAGCCCTGCCAGTCATGGTTCTCCCAGGGGCCACGCTGGGGGCCGAACTTGTTGCGCCCCATGATCTCCGCCCCGATGTTGCACTCGGCGTCGCGGGTCAGGTAGTCGTCCAGGCCGCGGGTGCCGCCCGGCTCGGTGCGGTATACGAAACTGGCGGTGGCGGCACGCCAGGAGAACAACGGGGTGGGGTCCGCGTGACCGAAGGGCCGTTCCAGGCTCTGCCCTTCTCCGGTGCCGAACCCGTCCTGCGAGACGTTGAAGCACTGCACCCGCAACAGCTGCGGCATGGTTCCCCTCTTCCTTCGATGGGCCGTGGTTCAGTTCGCGGTCACCGTCGGGCCGCCTCCGCTGCCCCGGTCGTCGAGCACGAGCGGTGCGCGGCCGCGCACCTCGTACCGGATGTGGGTCACCTGTGGGGTGGCGAGGACGCGGGTCGGCGTCAGCTCGACCCCCTCCCGGTCGCCCAGGTCGAGGTCCGCGTCGAAGAGCCGCAGCCCGGTGCCGAGCACCACGGGTACGACGTGCAGCTCCAACTCGTCGAGCAGGCCGGCCCTGAGTACCTGCCGCACCAGGCTGCCGCCCCCGGCCACCGCGACGTTCTTGCCCCCGGCCACGGCGCGCGCCTGCTCGACCGCGCTGGCCACGCCATCTGTGACGAAGGTGAAGCTGGTGCCACCCTCCTTCACCAGACGCTGGCGGGGTCGGTGGGTGACGACGAAGACCGGCGCGCGGAAGGGGGGTTCGGCACCCCAGGGAACCTCGCCTCCGTCGGCCATCCGGCGCCCCATCACGTACGCGCCGGCCGCGCCGAACGACTCGGCGATCACCTCGGAGTCGGTGTCCTGCACCCCACCGGCGAAGCCCTGCCGCTCGCGCCAGGCCGCCGCCTCGGTGGCCCAGCGGGTGACCCGGAAGAACTTCGCGCTCTCCGTCGAATCCATCCAGTCGCCGTTGCCGTCGAAGCGTGGGCCGGCGTAGAAGCCGTCCACAGACACCGAGAGCTGTGCGGTCACCTTCGTCATCGGGACTGGTCCTCTCCTCGGGCGACACCCCGACTGGGTGCCGCTCCCCGAGGGGTCGGAGCCGAACCGAGTGTCCCTACCGGGAAGGAGTGTGACGCGCGTCACCTGTCGGTGCGGTCAGGAGCCACGTCCCGGCGTGTTCCGGGTCGGCTGACCAGCGCATCCGAGGCTTCTCCTCCGGGCCCGGGAGAGTACGGCCTGGCCGCAGCGATGGGCCTAGGACTGCCGGTCGGCGATCGCCGCCTCGATCCGCAGACCGAGACCGGTCAGGATGAGGAACGCGGCCAGGATCTGCGGTCTGAGCCCCGCGCCGCCGGACGGCATGCTGAGTAGCGAGACCACGAAGCCCGCGACCAGCGACAGGGTGCCGAATGCTCGCACCGTGTCGGAGCGCCGTGCCCGTGTGTCCACAGTGACACGGTAGCCAAGGTCAGGCGGTGGTGCTGTCCGCCCGCTGACCTAATCGCTGGGTCGCCTGCCCCACGAGGTGCCGGACGGTGCGTAGCCGTGGCGGCGGTAGAAGCGCACCGCGCTCGCGTTGTGGTGGTGGATGCCCGCCGACAGGTAGGAGAGCCCTTGCGCGGCGGCCCACCGATCCGCCGCGTCGAGCAGCGCGGAGCCGACCCCACGACCCCGGGCCTCGTCGAGCACCACCGTGTGGACCTGTGCCGAGGGCTCGGGGCGGAGGATCTGGTGTGCGGGCGGTTCGGGCAGGCGAAGCACCTCGACCATCCCGACGACCCGCCCGTCCTGCTCTGCGACGAGAACCGCGTCTCGGCCGGTCGCGTCGCTGAAGACGGCGGTGAAGTGCTCGATGACCGCCGCACGCTGCGGCAGGCGGTAGGTGGCGGGGTCGAGCGCCAGGTGCGCTTCGGCGTTCGCCATGCGTAACTGGACAAGCGCCGCCACGTCAGAAGGGCTCGCCGTTCGTACGGCTGCCCTGGTCCCCTGCATGAGCGTGATGCTAGGGCCCGGCTGTCCGGCCCGGCTAGGGTGGCGATCATGCGGATTGGCATCGTGATCCTCCCGGACCAGCGGTGGAGGGAGTCGCAGCGTCGCTGGCGGCAGGTCGACGAGTGGGGCTTCGACCACGCCTGGACGTACGACCACCTGGGTTGGCGTGACTTGGTGGATGGTCCGTGGTTCGACTCGATGGCGACGTTGACCGCTGCCGCGACGGTGACCTCGCGGATTCGGCTGGGCACTCTCGTGGCGTCGCCGAACTTCCGGCACCCGGCCGCGTTCGCCCGACAGATCACCACGGTGGACGACGTCTCCGACGGTCGGCTGCTGCTCGGCCTGGGCGCGGGTGGCATCGGCTTCGACTCGGCGGTGCTCGGCGGTGAAACGCTGCCGCCGCGACAGCGGGTCGACAGGTTCGCCGAGTTCACCGAGTTGTTGGACCTGATCCTGCGGGAGGACGGCACCACCTGGCGTGGCGACTGGTTCGCCGCGGTGGATGCCCGCAACAACCCCGGTTGCGTTCAGCAGCCCCGGGTGCCGTTCGTGGTGGCCGCAAACGGGCCACGGTCGATGCGGTTGGTGGCCCGCTTCGGTCAGGGCTGGGTGACCACCGGCACCGGTGACGACGACGACCTGGCGGGCTGGTGGGCCAGTGTGTCGACGCTGTCCGCGCGGATGGACCGGACCCTGGACGAGGCGGGCCGCGACCCGGCAAGCCTGGACCGCTACCTCTCGCTGGACGCGGCGCCGGTCTTCTCGCTGAGCAGTGCGCAGTTCTTCGCCGATCAGGTCGGCCGGGCCGCCGAGTTGGGCTTCACCGACGTGGTGACGCACTGGCCGCGCGCCAGCAGCTGGTACGCCGGCGACGAGGCCGTCCTGGTGGACGTGGCGACGCGGCTGCTGCCCCAGCTACGAGGCTGAGGCCGTCAGGCCGCCACGTCGGCCCGGTGGAGAGGCCGCCGCACCGACCTGGCGGGGAGCCGCCGGGTCAGGTGCCGAGGTCGCCGCTGGCCACCCCGCCCTCGCCGCCGGAGACCAGCCGGAGGCGGAGGCAGACGATCGGGGTGTCGGCGTCGACCGGCGTGCCGAGCCGCGCCCAGTAGGCCGAGTGCCCGGCCCGCCACTCCTCGATCGAGCGGTCGCCCTCGCCCTCGGCCCGGGCGAAGTCCCAGGGCACGTCGGCGAAACGGACCACCTCGACGCCGGTGACCTCCACGACGCCGGCCAGTGCGTTGTCGTCGTCGACAAGGGCGAGGCGTTCGCCGACGTGTTCCAACTCCTCGCCCTCTTCCGCGTACTCGGCGAGGCGGCCGGCCGTCGCGGTCTTCACGCCGGCCAGCACCAGGGTGTTGAGGGTCTCCCGCAACTCGCCGGGGGTGCCGAGGGCGAGGGCGCGCAGTTCACCGATCCGGGGCCACATCCTGCCGAGGCTAGGACAGCCCGGCCCGGACCGCCGCCGCAATACGCGTCTCCCCGTTCAGATCAGCTGACCGGCGTAGCCGGGTGCGGCGAGGAGCCGGTCGTCGCCACTTGCCGCGTGCGCGTCGAGGACCGCGTCCGCAAGCTTGACCACGTGCTCGTCACCGTGCCGGGCCGCGCGGGCGAAGACCTCCGCCGGCGTCGCGGGGGCCACGGTCGGTGGCGCGATGCCGTTGGCTGGGGCGTACACCGAGGTCATGGCCGCCGTCGCGGCCCAGGCCGCGGCGAGGCTCGGCGCCCACAGCCCCCGGTCCAGAGCCGGCAGGGTACGCAGCACGGCGGTCGGCGCGGTGACCGCGTGCACGAGCATGACCGGGTCGCTGTGCCCGAAGCGCAGGTAGTCCAGGCCGGCCCGGTGGATAAGCGTGGCGAGCCCCCGCTGCGCCTCGGCCGGGCTCCCCGCCGGGCGCAGCGCCGCGAGCGCCGGCTCCCACCGGGGTACGGCCGGCAGCCGGCCCAGCCGGTCCCGGACACCGCCGGTCTGGTCCGCGATCCGGGGCACTGCGGCCAGCGCGGTTTCCACGTCGACCCGGTCGGTGTCCGGCCGACCCGGGTTCTCGGCGAAGAGCTGGTCCGCGCCGGGAACGGGCAGCCAGCGGGCCGCCCAGTAGCCGAGGGCCTGACCCAACTCGGCGAGCCGGCGGGGGTTCTCGTCGTCCGCGTCGAGCACGCGTACGGCGTGCCCGACCCGGATCACCCCGTGCGTGGCGCCGGCGGCGATGCCCGGCAGCAGCCGGGGCCACCAGGTGCCGAGCACCTCGCGCCACGGGTGGTCGCGAAGCTGCCGGTCGAAGTACGCCAGCCAGTCACCGGCCCGCTTCGGGTCGCCGAGCGCCTCCCGCCAGTCGTCGATCGGGTGCAGCCCCCGGGGCAGTTCGTCGAGTCGGCCGAGGTAGTCGTCGAGCCAGCGGTGCACCCGGTGCGGGTGCCCGTGCCGGACCAACGCCTCCACGGCCATCGGCCCGTGGTTGGACAACCAGCCTTCGAACTCCGGGCCGGTGCGGTGCAGTCGCTCGTACGCCTCGTCGAGAACTCCGTCACTCATCCGTCGATCGTCAATGGTGAACCTCGCTTGAGGTCAAGCGGGCAGATCCGCGGCATCGACCAGGCCGGTGATCCGTAGCTCGGCCGCGACGTCGGGCGGGCAGTCCACGGCCACCACGGCGGTGCCCAGCACCTCGGCGCCGCGTGCCGCGCAGATGTCGTAGAGGGCGCGTAGCTGCGCGCCGGTACGCACCCAGTCGTCCACCACCAGCACCCGGTCGTCGGGGCCGAGGTGCCGGTCCCGGACCGCGAGGTCGACCCGTCGGCCCCGGTAGTCCGGTGGGCTCTGCGCCCAGGTGAGCGGCCCGGCCGGCAGGCGCCCGTCACCGGGCTTGTGTGCGGCCACGAAGCCGACCCCGAGGGCGGTGGCGGCCAGGGGCCCGATCAGCAGCCCGGTGACCGCCGGGGCGAGCACCACCGTGGGCCGGGCGGCCCGGTACGGCGCCACCAGGGCCGGTCCCAGCTCGGCCAGCACCGCCGGGTCCCGCCACCAACCGGAGATGTCGCTGACCAGGTGACTGGTGCCCGGACCCGGGTCGATCCACCGGAACAGGGTGGCCAGGCGTTCGGTCAGGTCAGCGGGCATCCGCCAATCGTGCAGCACGGACGCGGGCCGCGACGGCACCCGGGCCACCCGGCCCACCCAGGGTCGGATGATCGGCTACACGTACCTGTGCAAATGCGGGCATACCACCATGATCACGTTGACTTCGGAAGTGCTTCTCTCGTTACGGTCCGATCCGGTTTGTTCAGACAGACGACGAAAGGACCGGGCCGGTGGCAGGCAAGCACTCCCGTACCCGCATCTTCTCCTCCCCGGCGGGCATCGTGGCCACCGCGGCGGTCGGCGTCGCCCTCGCCGTGGGGGGCACGGTCGGTGCCGTGCAGCTGGCCTCCGGCCCCGACCAGTCCGGGCAGACAGCCTTCGACCTCACCCCGACCACCGCCGCGAGCAGCCTCACCCCCAGCTCCCCGGCCGTCTCGCCGAGCATCAGCGCCTCGCCGAGTGTGACCGCCAGCCCGTCGGCGACCCGGTCGCAGCAGGCTGCCTCCCGGGGTCGGGAGCGCACCGCGTCGCCCAAGCCGAAGCCGAAGCCGACGGTCAAGAAGACCACCGCGGCGGCGAAGGTGCTGGAGAGCGGTTCGTGCGGGGCGTCGTTCTACTCCGACGGGCAGCTCACCGCCAACGGCGAGTCGTTCAACCCGGACGCGCTGACCGCCGCGCACAAGACGCTGCCGTTCAACACGAAGGTCCGGGTGACCAACCCGGCCAACGGCAAGTCGGTGACGGTGCGGATCAACGACCGTGGCCCGTTCATCGACGGCCGCTGCCTGGACCTGTCCCGGGCCGCCTTCGCGAGCATCGCCTCGGTCGACGTCGGCGCGCTGACCGTCCGCTACGAGGTCCTCGGCTGAGCGGGACGAGCGACGCCGATCCGGCCGGCCGACTGGGCCGGCCGGACAGAACCTTCTCGGACGACGGGTCAGGTTCATTCACCAGTTCACGTGGATCAGGCAAACTGTCCCTCGTACCCACGCGACTCCTCCAGTCGGGCCGCCGCCCGCTGAGCCCCGGATCCCGCGCCGGCCTCGGCGCGGCCCTCGTTCTGCTCGCGATCGTGTCGGCGATGGAGGCGGCTGACGGCCGGAAGGTGCACTACGTCGCACTCCTGGCGGCCGCGCCGATCCTCGCCGCCAGCCTGGCGTCCTGGCTGGTGGTCCTGGGCGTTGGCGTCGCGGCGACACTCATCGGCGCCGGCTTCGCGCTGATCGCGCCGAAGGTTTCGTTGGTCACCTCGGTCAACGTTGTCGCGGTCGCGCTCGCCACCGGGTTCGCGGTGGCGGTGGCGTGGGTCCGGCAACGGCAGGCCGAGCGGATCGTCGAGCTGACCAGACTCGCGGCGGTGGCCCAGCAGGCGGTGTTGCGCCCGCTCGGGCCGCAGGTCGGCACGCTCTCGGTCGCGGGGCGCTACATCTCCTCCACCGCGACGGCCGAGATCGGCGGCGACCTGTACGAGGCGATCGACACCCCCTACGGCGTCCGCATGATCATCGGTGACGTACGGGGCAAGGGCCTGGACGCGGTCCGGCTGGCAAGCATCGTCCTCGGCTCCTACCGGCACGTGGCGTACGAGCGGGCCGACCTGCGTGCCGTCGTCGCCGACCTGGACCGCGCGGTGGCCCGCAACGTCGGCGACGAGGACTTCGTCACGGCGGCGCTCGTCGAGGAGCGCGGCGGCACCCTCACGATCGTCAACTGCGGGCATCCGCCACCGCTGCTGCTGCGCCGGGGTGCGGTGATCCCGCTGGAACCGCCGGCCCCGGCACCTCCGCTCGGGTTCATGCCGGTGGTCCGTCCCCGGGTCGAACGCCTGGAACCCGGGGACCGGCTGCTGTTGTTCACCGACGGCCTCGGTGAGGCGCGGCGGGACGGCGAGTTCTTCCCCACCGCCGACCGGGCCTGGCGGCTGCTCGGCCATGGCACGGTCGCCGACGGGCTGGCATCGCTGGAGACCGCCCTGGTCGAGTGGGTGCACGGTCGGCTCGACGACGACATCGCGCTCGTCCTCATGGAGTACGTCGGTGCCCGTACCGGCGCGGCCGTGGCCGTCCCGAGCTGGGAGGTCGGGGCCGCCGAGAGCTGAACCCGGCCGGCCGCGCCCACAGGTGTGTAATCGCCGTCACTTGGGTGATCCGCTTGTCGCTGCCTACTTGCGAGTAATACAGTCGGGGTTACTGATCGGTAACACCTGTCCGGAAGCGGGGCCAGCGAGCATGACCCACTACAAGAGCAACCTCCGGGATCTCGAGTTCAACCTGTTCGAGGTCTTCGGGGCGGACCGGGCGTTCGGCCAGGAGCCGTACTCGGATCTTGACCCCGACACCGCCCGCAGCTTCCTCGCTGAGGTCGACCGCCTCGCCCGCGAGGACCTGGCCGCCAGCTACCCGGACAGTGACCGGAACCCGCCGGTCTTCGACCCGGCGACGCACACCGCGCCGCTGCCGGAGTCGTTCAAGAAGTCCTACCAGGCATTCATGGACTCCGAGTTCTGGCGCCTGGACCTGCCGCCGGCGCTCGGCGGCACCAACGCGCCGCGCGCCCTCTGGTGGGCGCTCGCCGAGCTGGTGCTCGGCTCGAACGCGCCGGTCTGGATGTACGCCTCCGGCCCGTCCTTCGCCCACGTGCTGCACGTCGAGGGCAACGAGCGGCAGAAGAAGTGGGCCAAGCTCTTCATCGACAAGCAGTGGGGCTCCACGATGGTGCTCACCGAGCCGGATGCCGGTTCGGACGTGGGCGCGGGCCGCACCCGGGCGATCCAGCAGCCCGACGGCACCTGGCACATCGAGGGTGTGAAGCGCTTCATCACCTCGGGTGAGCACGACCTGAGCGACAACATCGTGCACTACGTGCTGGCCCGACCGGTCGGCGTCGAGGGTGTCGGTGGCCCCGGCACCAAGGGCCTCTCGCTCTTCGTGGTGCCGAAGTTCCACTTCGACGAGACCACCGGCGAGCTGGGCGAGCGCAACGGCGTCTACGCCACGAACGTCGAGCACAAGATGGGCCTGAAGGTCTCCAACACCTGCGAGGTGACCTTCGGCGAGCACGGCGTACCGGCCAAGGGTTGGCTGCTCGGCGACCGGCACGACGGCATCCGGCAGATGTTCATGATCATCGAGTACGCCCGGATGATGGTCGGCACGAAGGCCATCGCCACCCTCTCCACCGGCTACCTCAACGCCCTCGAGTACGCGAAGAACCGGGTGCAGGGCGCCGACCTGATCCAGCAGGCGGACAAGACCGCTCCCCGGGTCACCATCACCCACCACCCGGACGTGCGCCGCTCGCTGCTGCTGCAGAAGTCGTACGCCGAGGGTCTTCGCGCTCTGGTCCTCTACACGGCCACCTGGCAGGACAAGATCGCGCTGGCCGAGGCTGCCGGTGACGAGAAGGCCACCAAGCTGGCCAAGCGGGTCAACGACCTGCTGCTGCCCCTGGTCAAGGGCGTCGGTTCGGAGCGGGCGTACGAGTTGCTCGGGCACGAGGCCCTGCAGACCTTCGGCGGCTCCGGGTTCCTTCAGGACTACCCGCTGGAGCAGTACGTCCGCGACGCCAAGATCGACACCCTGTACGAGGGCACCACCGCCATCCAGAGCCTCGACCTGATCTTCCGCAAGATCGTTCGGGACAACGGCAAGGCGTTGCTCGCGGTCTCCGGCGAGATCCAGGAGTTCATCTCCTCCGAGGCGGGCAACGGCCAGCTCAAGGAGGAGCGGCAGGCGCTCGGCAAGGCACTCGGCGAGATCCAGAACATCCTCGGCGTGCTGACCGGCTGGCTGGGCGAGGCACAGGGCGGCGACACCCGCGCGCTCTACAAGGTCGGGCTGAGCAGCCGGCGGTTCCTGCTGGCGATCGGCGACCTGGTGGTCGGCTGGCTGCTCCAGCGGCAGGCCGACGTGGCGTTGAAGGCGCTGGCCGGCGACGTCTCGGCAAGCGACAAGGCGTTCTACACCGGCAAGGTGGCCGCTGCCCGTTTCTTCGCCCGTGAGGTACTGCCCCGCATCGGTGCCGACAGGCGGATCATCGAGGGTGCCGACCTCGACATCATGGACCTCCCGGAGGAGGCCTTCTAGGTCCTGTGCTGGGTCGCACCACCCGGCACCGGCGGCCGGCGGGGCAGGTCTGCCCCGCCGGCCGTCGCCGTTCCGCCCCGGCGGGGGCACGCATTGGGCGAGCCCGGTCGGGTATGCCGGTGGCGTGGCGGGTAACCGTCGCGTGACCTCGAAAGGGAACGCCCAGAGCCACCGCACGGGGGAGTGCAGCGCACATGGGTGTAGGAAGCGGCATTTTTCTCATCGCGATCGGCGCGATCCTGACCTTCGCGCTGAGAGCCAACGTCTGGTGGATCGACGTACGCGCGGTCGGCTGGGTGTTCATCCTGGCCGGGCTGGCCGTACTGCTGACCACGCTCTGGTTCTGGCAGGACCGGCGCAAGCGCGCCCGAACCCTCATCGTGGAGGAGAACCGGCTGTCCCATCCGACGGCGATGATGCCGCCACCGCCGGACCCGCCGCCACCAACCGCGCCGCCGTCCTGACCGGGCGTCGCCTGTCCTGAGCCACCCGCCGATCGTCGGTGGGTGGCTCAGTCGCGTGCGGCGTGCCGGGCGGTGAGCGGCGCGCCCGCCCTGCTCACCTCCGCCCAGTTGGCCGGACAGCGATGCACCGCCAGCTCGGCGGTGCGCAAACCCTCATCGTCGGCCCCTTCAGGATCGAGGAGCGCGGAGAGCAGCGAGATGCCGGGGTTGTGGGCGATGAGTAGCGCCGTACGGGCCGTCGAGTCCACCGTGCGGACCAGCGACAACAGCTCCTCGGGGTGCGCGTCGTACGCCCCCGGCTCATAACGGACGGTCGGGCGAGGACCACTCGGGCCGCCCTCCGGCGGCGAACCGGTCATCCCCATCGCCACCCCGTGCCAGGTCTGCCGGGTACGTCGAGCCGTCGAGCAGATCACCACGTCGGGCAGCAGCCCGTGGTGCGCCAACCAGGCCCCAGCCGCAGCCGCGTCCGCATTTCCGCGTGCGCTGAGCGGGCGCTCGGCGTCGTCCGCCGCATCGCTGCCCTGCTCCGCCTTCGCGTGCCGCAGCAACACCAGTGTCCGTGCGTCAGGGTCGGCGTCCGTCATGCCCCCAGCTTGCCCGATTGGCGATCTCCGTGCCGGGGTAAGTCGATGGGTGCCGCACCCCTACCGACGGCCGCGGCGCGACGTACGCCAGGTTAGAGCCGAGGAGCGAGACATGGGCATTGGTGGCAGCATCTTCCTGATCGCGTTAGGCGCGATCTTCGCGTTCGCAGTGGAAGCCGACTTGGGCTGGCTGAACCTGGCCGTGGTCGGCTGGGTGCTGATGCTCGCCGGTGTCGCCGGCCTGCTCGCCACCCTCTACTTCTGGAGCAGCCGCCGCCGTACGGTGGTCGCCGCACCGGTACGCGAGGAGCGCGTGGTGGCCGACCGGGTCGTGCCGGTCCAGGACGACCAGGTCATGCGGGAGTACCGCGAGGTCCGTCGGCCGGGCCGACCGGTCTGACCCTCGCCCACACACTCCGGGGTCCCGCAGCGTCGCGGGGCCCCGGCTCGCGTGTCTGCGCGGATCTCGAGGTGCGCGCTTGCTGCCTGGGCGCTTACCCGCCCGAAGATCGTGCTCGATCCAGGAAAGAGGGCCTTCGGGGCGCGATCGAGGCCACTACATCCAGAATCGAGCACGATCATGGAGGCTGACGCCATGATCGGGTGTCGGGCGTGCGTGCGAGCTCGTTGGGCGGGCGGCCTGGAGGTGTTCGCGCTGGTGGTGCCCGTCGTCGGGTCAGGCGAAGAGCGCGAAGTAGATCGCGATGTGATGGCAGAGCGCCGCCAGCAGGGTGCAGGCGTGGAAGAACTCGTGGTGGCCGAAGATCGTCGGCCACGGATTGGGTCGGCGCAGCGCGTAGAAGACGGCGCCGATGCTGTAGATCGCACCACCGATGATCAGCAGCACCAGCGCGGCGACGCCGCCGCCGTGCAGGATCTCCGGCAGCATGGCCACCGCCACCCAGCCCAGCGCCAGGTAGAGCGGCGCGGACACCCAGCGCGGCGCGTGCGGCCAGACCACCTTGACCGCCACGCCGGCCAGTGCGCCGCCCCAGACCAGGGCCAGCATCACGGTGGCCGGCCGGGGCGCGAGCAGCATCACGCAGAGCGGTGTGTACGTGCCGGCGATGAACACGAAGATCATTGAGTGGTCCATCCGGCGCATCACCTGATAGCCGCGCTCCGACCACACTCGACGGTGGTACAGCGCGCTGGTGCCGAAGAGACCGCAGACCGTCAGGCTGTAGATGAGGCAGCTGACCAGGGGTGCCCATCCCGGCCGGGTGGCGGCGATCGAGCAGAGCACGATGCCGCAGACCAGGGCGACGAAGAAGGCGTACGTGTGTAGCCAGCCGCGCATCCGGGGCTTGCCGATGTCGACCGGCTTAAGGCGAAGCGGGGCGGAGGTGGTCACGTAGTCAGGTTACGGCACCGTAGGTTACTTGTAAGTAGTGGCCTTGGTGACACCCGGCACCGTCATCGTGAACACCGGGCGGGCACGACATCGGCGAAGATGAGCGGATGCGGATCCGACCTGTCGGGGCGCACGCCCTGCTCCTTGACTGCACCGCTGCCGCCGACATCTCCGAGGCCGCGCTCGTCGAAGCATGGCGGGCCGAGCTGTGGCGGCGTCGGGAGCTTGGCGACCTGACCGCCGTCGAGATCGTGCCGGCTGCCCGGACCGTGCTGCTGGACGGTCTGCCCGACCCGACTGTGACGGCTGAGCAGCTGAGCCGGTGGGCGTCCGCCGTCGCCATCCGCTCCGCCCAAGCCACCGCCGAAGCCGAGGGCGAGGAGGACGGCGCGGCGGCCGTGGTCGTACCGGTGACCTTCGACGGGCCGGACCTGCCGGCGGTGGCGGAGCACTGGGGCGTGGACGTTTCGGCGGTACGGCACCGGTTGACAAGCACCCGATTCCGGGTCGCGTTCTGCGGCTTCGCGCCCGGATTCCCCTACCTGACCGGGTTGCCCGTCGAGTTGGCGCTGCCCCGGCTTGCCACGCCCCGTCCTCGGGTGCCGGCCGGCTCGGTCGCGCTGGCCGGCCCGTACGCCGGCATCTATCCGGGCGCGTCCCCGGGCGGTTGGCAGTTGGTCGGGCGGACCGATCTGGTCCTGTTCGACGTGACCGCCGACCCGCCGACCCGACTCGGTCCGGGCCGCACGGTCCGGATGGTGGTGGCATGACCGACCCGCCCGCCATCGAGGTGCTCCGCGCCGGTGCGCTCACCACCGTGCAGGACCTGGGTCGGCCCGGCTGGGCGCACGTGGGCGTACCCCGTTCCGGCGCGCTCGACCCGGACGCCCTGCGGCTGGCCAACCGGCTGGTCGGCAATCCGGAGGACGCGGCCGGCCTGGAGATCACCCTGACCGGCTGCACCCTGCGGCTGACCAGGGCCTCCACGGTGGCGCTCACCGGTGCCGAGGTTCCGGTCATGGCGGGCGCTCGGCCCGGTGACACCGGACGCCCGCTCAGCGTGCCGGCCGGGACGGTGCTGCGGATCGGTCCCGCCCGACGGGGCGTCCGGAGTTGGCTTGCGGTGGCGGGTGGCATCGACGTGTCACAGGTGCTCGGCAGCCGGGCCACCGACACCCTCTCCGGGCTCGGCCCGGCTCCGTTGCGCGACGGGGACCTGCTGCCGCTCGGCGCGCCGGTCGACGCGCCCCCGGCGGTGGACCTGACCGTGTGCCCCGCACCGCCGGAAGAGGTGCACCTGACGCTGGGCCCCGGGCCTCGTGAGGACTGGTTCACGCCGACCGCGTTCGATCGGCTCTTCGGCAGCGCGTACACCATCAGCCCGCTGAGCAACCGGGTCGGCGCGCGGCTCGCCGGCGCGGCGCTGCCCCGCGCGGTCGCCGGCGAACTACCCAGCGAGGGCATCGTGCTCGGCGCGGTGCAGGTGCCTGCGGACGGACAACCCCTGATCTTTCTCGCGGACCATCCGACCACCGGCGGATACCCAGTCATCGGGGTGGTGGCCGACGTGACCCCGCTCGCGCAGGCCCGGCCAGGTACTACCGTCAGATTCCATGGACCTCAACGCTGACCTGGGCGAGGGATTCGGCATCTGGCGGCTCGGCGACGACGAGGCGTTGCTGAGCCTCGTCACCTCCGCAAACGTCGCCTGCGGCTTCCACGGTGGCGACCCGTCCACGATGCGGCGGGTCTGCGAGAGCGCCGCACATCGCGGGGTCGCGGTGGGTGCGCAGGTCGGCTACCGGGACCTGGCCGGCTTCGGCCGGCGGCACATCGCGTACGACTTCGCCGAGCTGCGCGACGAGGTGACCTACCAGTTGGGGGCGTTGGACGCGTTCTGCCGGCTGTTCCGCACCCGGGTCCGCTACCTCAAGCCGCACGGCGCGCTCTACCACGCGGCCAGCACCGACGAGTCGCAGGCAGCGGCGGTGGTCGCCGCCGTCAGCGGGTACGACCCCGAGCTGCCGATCCTCTGCCTGCCCGGCTCGACGCTCGCCCAACTCGCCGTCGGCGCGGGCCTGCCGGTGGTCGCCGAGGCCTTCGCCGACCGCGCCTACCTGCCCAACGGGGCGTTGGTGCCGCGCGGCACCCCCGGCGCGGTGATCACCGACCCCGAGCAGGTCGCCGAACGGGCGGCGCGGATGGCCACCGAACGCAGCGTGGTGGCCATCGACGGCACCGTCATCCCCTGCTCGGTCGACTCGATCTGCGTGCACGGCGACACCCCCGGCGCGGTCTCCGCCGCCGAACTCGTCCGCGCCACCCTGATCGACGCCGACATCACCCTGGCCCCGTTCGCCTGAGCGGAGGGGCCTCCAGACCCCTCCGCACCTGTCAGGCGTCCAGGCCGCGAAGCACCAGCGGCAGCCGGGTCACCGCGCCGTCGACCACCCGGACCGGTACGCCCCAGTCCTGCCGGGTCAGGTGGCACGCCGCGTGCTCGACGTCCGCGTCGCAGGTCGCCGCCTGGGCGGTCACCTGAAGCACCCCCGTAGTGACCTCGCTGTTGAGCACCAACCGGCGGGACAGCTCGGTGCCGGTGCCGGCACCGTCCACCAGCAGCTCCGGCGGCGACGCGGAGACCACCAGCCGGGTCGACGGCCCGTAGGTCTCGTCCAGCTTCTGCCCCGGCGCCGGCGTGAAGACGATGTCCAGGGTGACCTCGCCGGCCGCGACGTCGGTCGGCTTGCGCTCGGTACGGTGCCGGGGCCCGTCCACCGTGCTGGCGCCCGCCGCCGACAGGGCGCCGGGTGCGAGCCGGGTCAACCGGTGCGCGGCGGACTCCACCACGAGCACCTCACCGGACGGGGTGAGCACCAGGTCGCTCGGCTCGGCCAAGCCGTCGGCGACCGTGGAGACCTGATTGTCGGCCGGGTCGAAGCGGCGCACCGCGCCGTTGTACGTGTCCGCGATCAGCACCGAGCCGTCCGGCAGCGCGCACACGCCCAGCGGGTGCTGGAGCAGCGCCGACTCGGCAGGGCCGTCCACGTGCCCGAAGTCGAACAGACCCTGCCCGACGGCGGTGCCCAGCACACCGTTCTCGACGTACCGGACGGCGCTGGTCTCGCTGTCGGCCACCCAGAGCCGGGTGCCGTCGGCGGAGGCGGAGAGCCCTGAGGGCTGGGCCATCCACGCCTCGGCCAGCGGGCCGTCGCGCAGCGCCTCCACCGTGGTGCCGGCGTACATGCCTGCGGTCCGCTTGATCGGGTCGAACCACCAGAGCTGGTGGATGCCGGCCATCGCGATGATCAGCTTGTCGTCGTACCAGGCCAGGTCCCACGGCGAGGAGAGGTCGACGGCGAGCGCGTCGTGGGCGTGGTCGTCGACCGCGGCGCGCCACTGCCGCCCACTGCCGGCCACGGTGACCACCTCGCCGGACTCCAGCCGTACGCCGCGCAGCAGGTGGTTGACCGTGTCAGCCACCACCAGGTCGTAGCCGGCCACCTCGGCGACGTGCGTGGGCAGCAGGCACACCCCCTGCGGCTCGGAGAACGTCGCCGAGGCGGCCGGCCCGTCCGCCCGACCCCGCTCACCCGAGCCGATCCGACGTACCGGCGTCTCGCCGTCCGGGTCGACCTCGACCAGGGAGTGCCGGGCCGAGTCCGAGACCAGCAGGTTGCCGTTCGGCAGCAGTGCCGCCTTGCCCGGGAAGCGCAGCGCCGTCTCCGGTGCCGGCGGAGGGACGTACGGGCCGTCACCCCGGTGCAGGGTGCCCTTGGCCTCGTGGGTGGCGACCAGTTCGTCGATCAGCCGGGCCAGCCCCTCGGCGTGCCCCTCGCCCGCCATGGTGGCCACCACGTAACCCTCGGGGTCGATCACCGACAGGGTCGGCCAGGCCCGGGCCGCGTACTGCTGCCACATGTCCAGCTCAGGATCGTCGAGTACGGGGTGGTGCACCCCGTACCGCTCCACGGCGGCGGCCAGCGCGTCGGCGTCCTTCTCGTGCTCGAACTTCGGCGAGTGCACGCCGATCACGACGAGCACGTCGCCGTACTTCTCCTCAAGTGGGCGCAGCTCATCGAGCACGTGCAGGCAGTTGATACAGCAGAACGTCCAAAAATCCGCGATTACGATCTTGCCGCGAAGGTCCTGCAAGGTCAGGTTCTGCCCGCCGGTGTTGAGCCATTGCCGGCCCCGCAGCTCGGGTGCACGTACACGCGCTGTCGTTCCCATGCCTGCCAGCCTGCCACGCCCGGTGAGCCTGGCTGCCGTGACCCGGACGACAAGGGCACGTCGCAAGGGCGGGTACGACGACGGCGGGGCCACGGTTGCCCGTGACCCCGCCGTCGGTGCGGCTACTTCGTGGCCGGCTTCAGGCAGAGCACCCGGTTGGTGCCCCCACCCGGCAGCACCACGTGGGGCTGCGTCGTGTCGGCGCACTTCTCCTTGGCGTCCACCTTCGAGACGATCGTGAACGCGCCCGCCTCGCCGCAGTCCGCCGCCGAAGCGCCGGCCTGCCCGGACTGCTTCACGCAGGTGCCGACCGCCGGGTCGAAGGCCGGCGTGTCGTCGTTGCCGACCTTGCCGAGCAGCAGCAGCAGGCCGAGCGGCACCGCCAGGATGAGCACCGCGGCGATCAGCACCGCGGCCAGCACCCGGCCGTTGCGTACCTTCGGCGTCGGTGGCTCCACCTTCGGCGCGTCGGCGTCCGGCTTGAACGCGTCGAACCGGCCCTGGTCCGCCTGGCCGGCATCCTGCCCCCAGGACGGCGCGGCCTGCGGCGGTGGTGGGAACGACGGCGGGAAGCCACCGCCCGGCACCGGGTCCGCCGACGGGCCACCGAAGTTCGGCCCGCCGGAGCCGGGGCCGCCGAAGGTCGGGGCGCCGAAGGTCGACGTCCCGTTCACGGTGGCGGCACCGGCGGCAGGCGACCCGGGGCCACCGAACTGGTCCGCCGGTGACTCGGCACCGGCGTGCGGCCGAACGCCGTTCACCGGCCGGTTGTGGCCGGGGGCGTCGACGAAGGACGGCACACCGGGTGGGAACGCCGGCGGCGCCGACGGAGCCTCGTTGAACGCGTTCGGTGCGGGCTGCCGGTCGTCGAAGCGCCGGTCGGCCGGCGACTCGCCGCCCCAACCGGGCGGCCCGACCTGCCGCTGCGCCTCGTTCTGCCAGTCGGGCGCGGCCTGTCGCTGCGCCTCGTTCTGCCAGTCGGGCATGGCCTGTCGCTGCGCGTCGTTCTGCCACTCCGGAGCACCCTGGCGGTCGGCGCCCGGGTCGCCCTGGAACGCCTGCGGCTCCGGGTCGGCCTCCGGCTCCGGTTGAGCCGGGCGGCCGTACACCCGGGGTTGCGGGGTCGCCGTGCCGGTCGGTCGGATGGCCTGGTCGGTCGGGGGCATCACCCGGCTGGCCAGCGGCACCGAAGCGCTCGCCGTGGCCCGCGCCGCCGCGCCGGCTGCCGACTCGGCGTCCGCCACCGGCACGACCGCACGACCCGCTCCGGACTCCGGAGAGGTACGCGGGGCGGGCACCACCGCGCCGCTCGCCGGGACGTCCTCGGCACGGGCGCCGTACGGTGCGGCGGCGTCCGGGGTCTCCCGCTCGGGGTAGGCGGGCTGGTCGGGGATCGGAGCGAACTGGGCCTGCGGCGTGTAGTCGGCCGGCGGTGCGGCGGCCAGGCTGGCGCCCGGGACGCGCTGCTCCTGCGGAGGCAGTGGCACCGCGTTCGCCGGGGAGATGCCCGGCGCGGGCCCGGGCTGGTAGGCCGGTGCCTCGTCGCCCCGGTCGGCCTCCCAGCCGCCCCGGGACTGGGCGGAAGCCTCGGCCTCCGCGCGCCCCCACACCTCACCGGGTGCCCACGGCTCGACCTCCGCCACGCCACCGGAGGCGCCCTGCGCGGCGTTCTCCGGGCTGGCGGCCCAGTTGGACGCGCCGTCACTTGTGGGCACGCTGGCGCTGGCCCGGGCGGGGAGGTTGCTCGGCTCAGCAGCAGCCCACCCTGGCTGCTCCGGTCGCTCGGTCGGCTGCTCCGGCTGGGAGAGCACCCAGTCAGGCTGCTGCGGACGGCCCTCGGCACCGCCCCAGGCGGCCGGCTGCGCCGGCTGGTCCTGCCGCGACTCGCCGCCGTCGTTCCAGGCTGCGGGCTGCGCCGGCTGCTGCTGCTGCGCGGCCCACCCGCCGGAGTTGGCCGGGTCGTCCTGCGCGGGCCAGTTCGTCGTCGGGGCCGGGACCTGGGCAGCGCCCCGGGCCGCGTTCGGCTGGGCGGCCTGACCCCAGCCGGGGGCCTGCTGCTCGGCTGCTTCGGCGGGCTGGCCCCAGGCCGGCGGCGACTGCTCCGCCGGAGTCCACACCGGCTGGTCGTCCCGGGCGGTGTCGCTAGCAGCCCAACCGCCGTTGCCGGCCGCCTGGTCCTGCTGGGCGCCGGACCAGCCGGCCGCCTGCGGTGAGTCGGCCTGCGCGGGCTCGGCCCCACGCCAGTCGGCGGCGGGCGGGTTGGCCTGCGCCGCGCCACCCCAGCCGCCGGCGTTGGCGTTGGCCGGGTCTTCCTGGGCGGGCCAGGCGGCGGTGGCCGGGGGGACCTGCGCGGCGCCCCGCGCGGCCGGCTGGACCTGCACCCAGTCCGGTTGCTCGGCGGGGGCGTTCGGGGTCCAGGTCGGCGCGGGTGTGCTCTGCTCGGCGGGCGTCCAGCCCTGCTGCTGCGCGGCCCAGGGTTCGGGCTGTGCCGGAGCCGGTGCGCCGTCGTTGCCGGGCCACGTGCCGGGCTGCTGCTGTGGCGGCTCGCTCGTGCCACCACCAGCGGCCCAGGCGGGCTGCGCCGGGTCGTTCGGCTGCGGAGCGGCGGCGGCACCCCAGGCGGGGGCCGGCGGCTGCTCGGGCTGGGTCGCCCAGGCGGGTGCCGACGGGTTGGACCGCGTCGGGGGCGGGGGTGCCCAGCCCAGGTCGGGGCCGGCGGCGTTCTGGCCGTTGTCCGGCTGCGCCGGGCGGTCGCCGTACGGCGCCGGTCCGCCGGCGCCCGGTGACACCTCGTCCGGCTCTTGGCCGGGGCGGTGCGGGCCCTCGGACGTCATGGGTGCGCCTCCTCCATCACATGTCGGCTCGCCGGTGCCGATCGGTCTCCTCGGCGTGGCTGCCGGCGTCACCGGCGTACCGCTGTGCCGGCTCCCCGCACGGTATCGGGTGGTGGCACGACACGTCCAAGGAGCACTGGCCGTCACTCACCGTGGCCGGCTGGTGTCGAGCAGCTTCTGTCGGCTCGGCCTCTGCCGGGTCGGCGGGCGGCGACCGAAGCCCACCGTACCGGGCGCTGCGGCAGGGCGGAATCCCGGTGGTGGGTGGCCGGGAAACGCCGATGGCCCACCCGGTGGGCCGGGCGGGCCATCGATCTGTGCGGAGGTGAGGAATGTCGTGGAGCGTCAGCTCATGTGACGCTGGGCGATGACGAGGATCTCCTCGCGAACCGCCGGCGAGTTCGCCGAGCGCAGCGCGTGCTCGATGGCACGGGCGCGGCGGGTGGCGTCGCGGTGGTTGCGGATTCGCTCGATCATGCTCATTGGTGGGTCCCCCTAGCTATTCGGTTGTCAGCCCCTGATGCGTCTATTCAACAGCAGAAGCCGGCGAACTTCCATCGATTATTAGGTGAGCTGGGACACCTGCCTAACAATCAAAGGTCAACAGGCTCTCTGGCCGACGGTTCCGTCTCCCAATGGACACGGCCGGTGTGCCGGGCGTTAACCCGTGGCACACCGGCCGTGGCTGGCGTTTCGAACGGTCAGGTCCAGGCGAGCAGCGCCGCCTCCGGATCCGTGAGGAAGTCGCCGATGTCCCGCAGGAACTTCGAGCCCAGCTCACCGTCGATGATCCGGTGGTCGAAGCTCAACCCCAGCGTGGTGACCTGGCGAACCTTCACCTTGCCCTTGTGCACCCAGGGCATCTCCCGCACCGCGCCGAAGGCCAGGATCGCGGACTCGCCCGGCGGCAGGATCGGCGTACCTGTGTCGACCCCGAACACCCCGACGTTGGTGATGGTCAGGGTGCCCCCGGACATGGCCGCCGGCGAGGTGCGGCCGGACTTCGCCGTCTGCACCAGGTCGGTAAGCGCGTCCGCCAACTCGCGCAGCGAGAGCCGGCCGGCGTCCTTGACGTTCGGCACGATCAGACCACGCTCGGTGGCTGCCGCGATGCCGAGGTTGACGTACTCCTTGACCACGATCTCGTCGCCCGCCCAGGTCGAGTTGACCATCGGGTGCCGCTGCACCGCCAGCAGCACCGCCTTCGCCACCAGCAGCAGCGGCGAGACCCGTACGTCACGCCACTCCCGCCGACCGCGCAGCCGGTCCAGGGCCTTCATCGCCCGGGTCATGTCGACGGTCAGGAACTCCGTCACGTGCGGGGCGGTGAACGCCGAGCGGGACATGTTCTCGGCGGTGAGCTTGCGGACGCCCTTGACCGGGATGCGCTGCTCCCGGTCCGTGCCGAAGCTGGGTGCGGTCGTCGTCGCGATCGGCTCGGCCGCCACCGCTGTCGCACCGCTGGCGGCCTGCTGCACGTCCTCCCGGGTGATCGAGCCCAGCGGCCCCGACCCGGTCAACGTGCCGAGGTCCACCCCGAGATCCTTGGCGAGCTTGCGCACCGGAGGCTTGGCCAGAACCGCCCCGCCGCCGGCCGCCGCCCCACCCCGTCGATCATGGACTTGTGGTGCCGGAATCGTGGAGGTCACGGCTGGTTTGTCACCCAGCACAACTCCATGATCGACCCCAGCGGGAGTGGCCGGAGCCGCCACGGGCTGCGCGGGAACGGCGCCCTTGCGGGGGCGGCGCTTCGCTGCGGTCGTCCGCGGGCCGTAGCCGACGAGCACCGCGGTACGCCCGCCCGGGGCCACGCCACCGATCAGACCCGGCTCGACCATGCCCTCGGCCGGTGCCACCTCCACCGCCGCCAGCGAGGCCGCCGACGGGGTGGGCAGGTCATCGCTTGCCGTGGCAGTGGTCGACGGCGGGTCCAACGGGCCGGCCCCCGGGTCGGTGTCGATCGCGATGATCGGCGAACCGACCTCGACCGTGCTGCCCTCCGGGTGGTGGATCGCCTGCACCTGCCCGGCCCACTTCGCCGGGATCTCCACGGCCGCCTTCGCCGTCTCCACCTCGACGATCGGCTGGTTCAACTCGATGGTGTCGCCGACCTTGACCAGCCAGGCCAGGATCTCGCCCTCGGTCAGCCCCTCGCCCAGGTCGGGCAGGTTGAACGTCTTGATCCGGGACATGGCGCTCACCAGCCGAAGGTGCGGTCGACGGCGTCGAGCACCCGATCGAGGTCGGGCAGGTACTCCTCCTCCACCCGGGCGGCCGGGTAGGGGGTGTCGAAGCCGGTCACCCGCAGCACGGGCGACTCCAGGGAGTAGAAGCACTCCTCGGTGATCCGGGCGGCCAACTCGGCGCCGAGGCCGATGTTCGACGGCGCCTCGTGCACCACGACCACCCGGCCGGTGCGCTTGACCGACTCGTACGCCGCGAACAGGTCCAGCGGCGAGAGCGAACGCAGGTCGATGACCTCCAACTCCCGGCCGTCCTCGGCGGCGGCGGTCGCGGCCTCCAGGCAGGTCCGCACCATCGGGCCGTAGGCCAGCACGGTGACGTCCGTGCCGGGCCGCACCACCCGGGCCGAGTGCAGGGGGTACGCGTCGGACAGCGGCGCGTCCAGGTCGACCTGACCCTTCTCCCAGTAGCGCCGCTTGGGCTCCAGGAAGACGATCGGGTCGTCCGAGGCGATGGCCTGCTGGATCATCACGTACGCGTCCTGTGGGTTGGAGCAGGTCACCACCTTCAGGCCGGCGGTGTGCGCGAAGTACGCCTCCGGTGACTCGGAGTGGTGCTCGACCGCGCCGATGCCGCCGCCGAACGGGATCCGGATCACCATCGGGATGCTGAGTCTGCCGCCGGAGCGGTAGTGCATCTTCGCCACCTGCGACACGATCTGGTCGTACGCGGGGTAGACGAAGCCGTCGAACTGGATCTCGCAGATCGGCCGGTAGCCGCGGATGGCCAGACCGACCGCGGTGCCGATGATGCCGGACTCGGCCAACGGGGTGTCGATCACCCGCTGGTCGCCGAAGTCCTTCTGCAGACCGTCGGTGATCCGGAAGACGCCGCCGAGCTTGCCGACGTCCTCGCCCATGATGACGACCTTGGGGTCGTTCTCCAGGGCGCGACGCAGACCGGTGTTGAGGGCCTTGCCGAGGGTGAGCGTCTCCGTGGCCATCAGTGGGCGCTCCCTTCGAACGACTCCATGTAGCGGCTGAACGTCGCGCGCTGCTCGTCGAGCAGCGGAGACCCGTTGGGGTAGACGTGGTCGAACATCGTCACCGGCTCCGGGTTCGGCATCTCGAGCACCCGCTCACGCAGGTGCACCGACTCGCGGCGGGCCTGCTCGTCGACCTCGGCGAAGAAGTCGGCGTCGGCGATCTGCTGCTTCTCCAGGAAGGTCTTGACCCGGGCGATCGGGTCCTTCGCCTGCCACGCCTCGACCTCGCTGGCGATGCGGTAGCGGGTCGGGTCGTCGGAGGTGGTGTGTGCGCCCATCCGGTAGGTGTACGCCTCGATCAGGCTCGGGCCCTGCCCGAGGCGGGCGTTGTCGAGCGCGGTGCGGGTGACCGCGTACGTGGCGAGCACGTCGTTGCCGTCCACCCGTACGCCGGGGAAGCCGAAGCCGGCGGCCCGCTGGTAGAGCGGGACGCGGGTCTGCCGCTCCAGCGGCTCGGAGATCGCGTACTGGTTGTTCTGGCAGAAGAAGACCAGCGGCGCGTTGAACACGCTGGCCCAGACGAACGCCTCGTTCACGTCGCCCTGGCTGGTGGCGCCGTCGCCGAAGTAGGCGATCGCCGCCTCGCCGTCGTCGGTGCCGGTCTTGCCGTCGATGGTGATGCCCATCGCGTAGCCGGTCGCGTGCAGGGTCTGCGCGCCGATGACGATCGTGTACATGTTGAACTTGAACTCGTTCGGGTCCCAGCCGCCCTGGTCGACACCGCGGAACAGGCCGAGCGGCATGATCGGGTCGATGCCCCGGCAGTAGAGGACGCCGTGCTCCCGGTAGGTCGGGAAGGCCATGTCCTGGGCGCGCAGCGCCCGCCCGGAGCCGACCTGGGCGGCCTCCTGGCCGAGCAGGCTGGCCCAGAGGCCCAGCTCGCCCTGACGCTGGAGAGCTGTCGCCTCGGCGTCCAGCTTCCGGACCAGCACCAGGTCGCGGTAGAGACCGCGGTACTCCTCGTCGGTGAAGTCGACGCGGTACTCGGTGCCGTCCGGCCCGGTGGCGCTGTCGATCCGCTCGCCTTCGGGGGTGAGCAGCTGCACCAGCGCGGGGTCGCCGGTCGCGCCCTTCTTGGAGCGGGGTGCAGCCCGCCTGCTGCGGGTGGTGCCCCCGGGGTCGCCCTTTGCCATCGGTCTCTCCCTGTCGTGTCTGCGTCGGCACCGGGGGGTCACCCGGCCACGCAACTCGTGCGCCTGCCCGGCTGCTGCCGGACCGGTTCCTGGCGGCCGCGCCTAGCCCCGGTGGGGGTTGCCGCACGGCGTGAACCGGGTTCTGGCCGAACCCGGATCGGGAGCGCCGGCGCTCAACCGCGCCTGCCGCGAGGGTGCGCGGAGGTCACGGCTGCGTTGCCGTCGTGCTCCATATTCGCAGAGCAGGTGAGCGCGCCCACAGTACGCCCGCCCCCGCATTCCGGCCGCCCCTACTTCGACGCTGTTTGTCGCCATCGTGCCGGCTCGCGTTTCCCATGCGTTGCGGCAGGATTCGTCACCGTTCGGTCGGCACTGCGTGTCGACACGCGGTGGAGGTTGGCTGACGCAGGGTGACTACGCCAGGCTAATTCCCACAGGATCGCGCCTATCGGGTTATTTGTCGGGTTTTTTGCCCCACCGGCGTCCATCCATGTCCTCCGACGGTCGACGACAAGGGGTGTGCGGTGTACGAGCCAGGCGACGGTCCCGGCACACCAGCGCTCGGCCGGCACCGGTCGGTAAGCGGCTATCGCCGGGTGGTCGGCGTCCACCGGGCTCCCGGTGCCGGTGGCCCCTCCCGCGGTTACCTGCTCACCGTCGCGCTGCTGGCCGGCACCGCGTCGATGCCCATTCTCGCTGCGATCAGCGCGGGCTCGGCCACCCCGGGCAGCACCGCCCTTCCGGACAGCAGCACGCCGTTCATCCCGACCCCGTCCGTCGGTCCGGTGGTGATCCCGCTGCCGATGACCAGCCAACCGCCGCTTCTCCCGCTCGGCACTCCCGACGTCGGCCCGACAAGCGGCTGGCTGCCCGCCGCTCCGCGCCGTCACGTGCAGGGTCCAGCCGCTGCCGAGCCCGGCCCGGCCCTGCGGACGACCGCTCCTCCGCCGGCGCCGATACCCACACGCGGCACCACGCCACCCGTACCCCCGCCTGTCGCCCCGACGCCACCGCGCGACCCCGACCCGACCAACTCACCAGACCCGGACCCGAGCGATCCGACCGACCCGCCGGACCCGGACCCCACAGACCCCACCGATCCCACCGACCCGCCGGACCCGGACCCCACCGGCTCGGCCGACCCGGATCCCACCGACCCGGCCGATCCCGATCCCACCGACCCGGCGGACCCGGATCCGAGCGACCCGGCCGACCCCGACCCGACGCCGACCCTGACGGTGGACCCGACGCCCACGCTGGTTCCGACAGCCACGCCGACCGACGACGCGACCGCGACCGCCGTGCCGACCAGCACTCCATCCGTGCCGGCCCCCACACCCACGCCGCCCGCCACACCGACCCGCCGGCCCAGCCCGGCGGAGCCGTCCCCGTCGGCTGTCGCCCCGACGCCGAGCGTGAGCCCGGCGCCGCTGGCCGGACCGACGCACCCGGCGGTGTCACCGGCGGTACGGTGACGATCAGGCGCGGCCCGTCCGGCGTCGGTGGAGTTCGGCGGTAGGCGCGTACCGGAGGGGGTGGCGTGGGCGGCGGTGCGGAACCCCGCCCGGTCACCACCCGGCCTGGCAAGGGGTTGCGGATCGCCCGGCTGGTCACCGAGGCGACCGCACCGGCGGTGCTCGTGTCGCTGCTGATCCTCACGGTGAGCTGGCACAGCGCCAGCCGCCCCGGTCAGGGCCTCGTCTGGGGGCTGCTCGCCACCATCTTCGTCACCGGCATACCGTTCGCCTACATCGTCGGCGGGGTACGCCGTGGCCGGCTCACCGACCACCACGTCGGCCGCCGGGAGCAGCGCCGTGCGCCGTTGCTGGTCGGCCTCGGCTCGGTGACTGCCGGGCTGGCCCTGCTCGCCGTGTTCGGCGCCCCCCGCCCGCTGCTGGCGTTGGCGGTGGCCGGGCTGGTCGGCCTCGTCGTCGCCGTGTCGGTGAGCCACTGGTGGAAGATGTCGATCCACTCGGCGGTGGCGGCCGGCACGCTCGTCATCCTGATGGTGACCTTCGGGACACGGCTTGTCGTCGCCGCACCGCTGCTGGCGGTGGTCGGCTGGTCCCGGGTACGGCTGAAGGACCACACGGTGGCGCAGGTGCTGGCCGGGGGCGCGGTCGGCGCCCTGATCGCCGCCGCGGTCTTCGGCCCGCTGCGCTAGCAGCCCCGGGCGGGCGGCGCTGGGCCGCTTCGAGGGCGGGGCGACGCCGGCCGGTCCGAGGGGTGGGCGGCGCGGAACCGCCCACCCCTGGACGCCGTCAGGCGCCGTCGTCGGCCAGGCGGTGCCGGTTCGCCTCGATCCAGGCGTCAAGTGCGGCCGGGTCGTCCGGGTCCACCCCGTCGGCCATCAGCTGCGCCACCGCGGCGGTGGCCGGGCTGCGTCGCTCACCTGTCGAGTAGAGGCGGGCGAACTCCGGCACCATCTCCTCGATCGCCTCGTCGGTACGCGCCGTCGCCGCCTCCGACAGCCCGCGCTGGCGTGACGAGTACCGCGCCCAGGCCCGCAGCACCCGGGGCAGCATCGCCGCGTCGTCCATGTCCAGCACGGCCCGGCGGTGCACCCAGTCGAGCAGGAAGAGCCCGGAGACCGCCGGGCTCCAGCGCATCGGGTCGGCGTCCGGGAAGCTCGCCGAGTGGTCCAGAAGCAGGCTCAGGCAGAAGTGCAGGGAGGCCAGTTCGGGACCGTCGACGGAGTCCAGCCCGAAGCGGACGGCCTCCGGGGCGGCGAGGAACCGGCGGACCAGATCGGTGCGCTCAGCCGCGGAGAGTGGCTCGACCTCCGTCGGACCGGTCGGCTCGGCCGCGGTGGGCAGCATCGCCAGCCGGGCCCCGACAAGTGCCCGGTCGGTGGCGAGCGACCCCTCCCCGGGCAACTCGCCCATGTCGTCGGTGATCGCCAGGTGGCGGGCCACCTCGCCACGGAGCCGGGCCGGATCCTCGGTACGGAACCAGGTCAACTCGTCGTCGGCGCACATCTGCCGGACCTGGTCCAGGATCCGTTCGGCCGGCCCGCCGACGAAGATGTCCTTGGTGATCCCGATGTTGTGGTCCACCAGGGCCACAAGCGCGTGCTCCGAGCCGCCCAACTCGTCGTCGTAGGCGAAGGTCGCGAGGTAGGAGGTCTGGTCGCCGTACACGTCGCCGTACGCCCAGCTGCCGGTGAGGTGCACCCGGCCGAGCTGGGTCGTCCAGGTGGGCGCCTGGCTGCCCGGACGCACCCGCTCGGTGCCCTCGGCGGTCGGGACGAGCGTGGCGAAGACCTGCCTGATGGTGGTCGCCGCCGCGACCCTGCGGCGGGCGGTGGCGGCGAGGAAGCCGGTGACGAACTCCCGTACGGCTGCGTCGCGGTCGGTCTCCGCGATCGCGTAGACACTGCCCAGCAGGGCGCTGCCGAGCATCTCGGCGTCGAGGGCGGACTCCAGCTTGGTCACGTCGCGTGCGGCGTGCAGCACCGCGTCGTAGGGGGTCTGAGGCGTGGCCATGCTCCGACCCTACGCCCGTGTGGGCGTACGGAGAGCGCTAGCGGGCCGTGCGGAGCGTCAACGGCGTGCGGCGTCCCGCAGTGCGTCGCGTGCCTGCGCGTACGAGCCGAGCACGATCCGTACCGGCGCCAGCACGTACTCCTCGCCCACCTCGGCGACCCGGACCGTCAGCCGCTGACGGGCGCGGGCCCGTGCCCGGCGGGCCGCCCAACGCACCACCGGCCGGGTCGACGCCGCCACCAGCAGCCCCGCCAGCAGCCCGCCGAGCAGCAGCAGGGTGGGCAGCGGCACCTGACCGACCATCGGGTTGTCCAGCGCGGGCAGGCCGAGCGCGCGCACCGCGTAGCCGAGCGCCAGCCAGCCCAGCCCGACCACGGCGGCGACGGTGACCAGCCACTGCACGCCACCGACTATCCGCCACCACAGCGGTCGACGGTCGAGGCCGAGGTCGGTGCCGGCGATCGCACGGTCGAGGGCGTCCGGTAGGTCGCCGAGGCGGGACCGGGCGGCGGTGGTCACCGCGCCGGGCCAGGCAGCGGGCAGCTCGGCGGCGGCCCGGTCGGCCACCGCGCGGATGGCCAGGCCGAGCGCCGAGCGTTGGGCGGCCGTCGGGTCCGGTACCGAGGTGGCCGCGACCAGGCTCTCCGTCGGTTCGGCGGCCGCGTCGGTGGGGCCGGGCAGGTGCAGCCGACGCAGCGGGTCGGGCCGCAACCGCCGCCAGCCCCGGACCACCGGCCAGCCGGTCGCCGCGCCGGCCCGGTGCCGGTACGCCCGTTCCACGGCCTCGCTCACCGCAGGTACGCCGGCAGCGCCGGCAAGCGCCCGGTTCAACCCCGCGATCGCCGCGTCGTCCGGCCCTGCGGCGGTCCGGGCCGACCCGACCAGCTCGTCGAGGCCGGCGACAACCGTGTCGACGTCACCCGCGAGCCGGCGCAGCGCGGCCTGCCGCTCGGCGACCGTACGCTCCAGGGCGTTGCGCAGCCCGACCATCCCGGCCGGGTCGATGGCGGTGGTGGCCAGCAGGGGGACACCGGTCAGCCCGTCCGTGTCGAGCAGCCGGCGCAGGTCGTCCAGGACCCGGGGCACCTCGGGCGGGGGCAGCCGGTCGGCCTGGTTGAGCACGACCACCGTGACGTCGCGGTGCCGGTGGAACTCGCGCAGGTAGCTGTCGTGGACGACCCGGTCGGCGTACTTCTGCGGGTCGACCACCCAGACCACCTGGTCGACCAGGCCGAGAAGCCGGTCCACCTCGAGCCGGTGGGACCGCTGCACCGAGTCGAAGTCGGGCAGGTCGAGCAGGATCAGCCCGTGCAGGGCCGTCTCGTCGTCCGCGTCCAGGGCGCTCTCCCGGACGAAGCGGTGTCGGGGCAGCACACCGACCCAGTCGAGCAGGTGGTTGGCGCCCTCCAACGGCCCCCACACGCAGGCGTGGGTGACGCCGGTGGTCGGCCGGCGGACCCCGACCGGCGAGAGTTCCAGTTGGGCCAACGCGTTGAAGAGGCTGGACTTGCCGCTGCCCGTGGCACCGGCCAGGGCGACCACCGTGTGGTCCCGGGACAGCGTGAGCCGGGTGCCGGCCCGCTCGACCACCGTGTGCGCGGGCACCAGGTCGGAGTCCGGCAGCAGCCCGTCCACGGCGGTCAGGAACCGGCGTACCGCCTCCAGCCGGGCGATCAGCGCGTCGGGATCGACCCGCTGGTCCCCGCGGAACACCTCGCGTACCCGGCCGGCGATGTTGTTCACCGCGGAGCCTCCTCGTCGCCGGCGGAGAGCCCGCTGCGATGCCGGGCCAGCTCGACCCGGACGGCGGCCCGGCGCAGCCCGTCGCCGGCGTCCGTGGCGGGTCGGGCGTCGGCGGTGCGGCTGAGGAAGCGGTCGGCCTCCGCGTCGAGCAGCGTCCGCACCCGGGCCAGCAGGTCGGTGCGGGCCTTGGCGGCGAGGGTACGCACCGCCTGGTCGCCGAAGATCGCCTGGAGGACGGCCTGCGCGGCGACTGTGGTGCCGGCCCCGGTGGCCACCTCCAGCCCGGTCGGGATGAACGCGGTGGAGGCGAAGACGGCGATCATCACGGCCAGCCCGGTGGCGTTCACCGCGTACGCGGCGGTGCGGGCCACGAACCGCTTGTCCCCGCCTTCGACCCGGACCAGCTCCAGCACGCCGCGCTGCCAGTCCCGGACCATGCGTTCGGCACGTTCGGGCAGGTCGTCGCTCGGGTGGGCGAGCGCCGGATCGAGCAGCTCCGAGCCGGCCGGGTGAGCCTTCCACCCGGTGTACGCGGACTCGGCGGCCTCCGAGGCCACCCCGCGCAGCAGCGTCACCAGCTGGGACTCGATCGCGTTGCGCAGCTCGACGGCGGGTGCCGGCCGACCGGTGACGGCGGCCACGACCCGGTCCCGTAGGCGGCCGATCCGTGCCTCGAGCGTACGGAACAGCTCGCCGGTGCCGACGAACTCCTGCCAGCGGGCGAGCACCTCACCGCGGAGCAGCCGACCGTCCTGCAGCCCCTGCTCGACGGTGCGCTCGGCACCCGCGTACGCGGCCCGGACCCGTTCGTCCAGCCCGTCGGCGGCGGCGAGCTGCTCGTCGGCGGCGTCGGCAAGCTCCTCCACCGTGGGGTGGAGCGCGGCAAGCGCCCCGTCCAGGGTCTGGCGGACCACCGCCGCCCGCGCGTCCGCGTCGGCGGCCAGCCGGGCGAACCAGTCGGTCAGCGGGGCGGTGGCCGCCTCGGGCAGCAGCCCCTGCCCATCGACCCAGGTCTCGGGCAGCACGAACAGCGGCGCCCGGCCGAGGCCCTGCTCAACGAGCATCTCGGTCAGGTGCGCGGCGATCTCGTCGGTGGCCTCGGCGGGCACCCGGTCCAGCACCATGGCGATCACCGCGCCGCGGCTCCGGGCACTGTGCAGCAGTTCCCAGGGAACCGCGTCGGCGTACCGGGCGGCGGTGGTGACGAAGAGCCACAGGTCGGCGGCGGCCAGCAGTTGGGTGGCGAGCGCCCGGTTGGCGTCGACGACCGAGTCGATGTCCGGCGCGTCGAGGAAGGCCAGCCCGGCGGGCAGCGCCGGGGCGGTGACGAGGTGCAGGGCGCGCGGATCTTCGCTCGGCTCGGTGGTGCGGGTCAGCCCGGGCAGGAGGTCACCCTGCCGGAACCAGGCGGCGTCGGACGGGTTGCAGACCAGCACCGGGGAACGGGTGGTCGGCCGGAGCACGCCGGCGGCGCTGACCCGGGCCTTGACCAGGCTGTTGACCAGGGTCGACTTGCCCGCGCCGGTGGAGCCGCCGACCACCACGAGCAGCGGGGCGTCCAGCCGGTCGAGCCGGGGCAGCAGGTAGTCGTCGAGCTGGTCGGTGAGGGCGTTCGCGGTGTGCCGGGCGGAGCTGGCCGAGGGCAGCGCGAGGGGATACCGGGTCGCGCCGATCGCCTCCCGGAGGCCCGTCAGCGCACCGGGGAGGCTGTCGTCCCCGGTGGTGGCGGGCGGCTCCTCCGGGGCGTCCGGCGGGTCGGTGCGGGCTGCGACGGCGGGCGCGCCGGAACGGGTGGCGGGATCGCCGTGCGTCGTCACCGCTAAAGCGTGCCCGACCGATGCAAGGGAAGACAACCGGACGGTAATTGCAAGTGAGGTTGCGTCGGGTTGGCTCAAGTCGACTTGACGATTGGCAGACGCGTGGCACTATTGAGTCAAGTTCACTCAACTTGTGGTGGGGCCCGCTCCGGGCGGTGCTCGCCGGCAGCCCACGGGCGACGCCCGTCACCTGCACAACCTTACGAAGCGAGGAAGCGAAGATGGCACGTGCGGTCGGTATCGACCTCGGCACGACGAACTCCTGCGTCAGCGTTCTCGAGGGCGGTGAGCCCACCGTCATCGCCAACGCTGAGGGGTCGCGGACGACTCCGTCGATCGTCGCGTTCGCCCGCAACGGCGAGGTGCTCGTCGGTGAGGTCGCCAAGCGCCAAGCGGTGACCAACCCGGACCGGACGATCCGGTCGGTCAAGCGCGAGGTCGGCACGAACTGGTCCGTCGACATCGACGGCAAGAAGTACACCCCGCAGGAGATCTCGGCCCGGACGCTGATGAAGCTCAAGCGGGACGCCGAGGCGTACCTGGGCGAGCAGATCACCGACGCGGTGATCACCGTCCCGGCCTACTTCAACGACAGCCAGCGCCAGGCCACCAAGGAGGCCGGTGAGATCGCCGGCTTCAACGTGCTGCGGATCGTCAACGAGCCGACCGCGGCCGCCCTGGCGTACGGGCTGGACAAGGGTTCCAAGGAGCAGACCGTCCTGGTCTTCGACCTCGGCGGCGGCACCTTCGACGTGTCGCTGCTCGAGCTGGCTGAGGGCGTGGTCGAGGTCAAGTCGACGAGCGGTGACAACCAGCTCGGTGGCGACGACTGGGACCAGCGGATCATCGACCATCTGGTCAAGACGTTCCGTGGTGAGCACGGCATCGACCTGTCCCAGGACAAGATGGCCCTCCAGCGGCTCCGTGAGGCAGCCGAGAAGGCCAAGATCGAGCTGTCCGCCGCCACCACCACCAACATCAACCTGCCGTACATCACGGCCGGCGCCGCCGGCCCGCTGCACCTCGACGTGACGCTGAGCCGCGCCGAGTTCCAGCGGATGACGCAGGACCTGCTGGACCGTTGCAAGGGCCCGTTCGAGCAGGCCGTGAAGGACGCGGGGATCAAGATCTCCGACGTCGAGCACGTCATCCTGGTCGGCGGTTCGACCCGGATGCCCGCCGTGACCGATCTGGTCAAGCAGCTCACCGGTCGCGACCCCAACAAGGGCGTCAACCCGGACGAGGTGGTCGCCGTCGGTGCCGCGCTCCAGGCCGGTGTGCTCAAGGGTGAGGTCAAGGACGTCCTCCTGCTCGACGTGACCCCGCTGAGCCTGGGCATCGAGACCAAGGGCGGCATCTTCACCAAGCTGATCGAGCGCAACACCACCATCCCGACCAAGCGCTCCGAGGTCTTCACCACTGCCGACGACAACCAGCCGTCGGTGCTGATCCAGGTGTTCCAGGGCGAGCGGGAGATCGCGGCCTACAACAAGAAGCTCGGCACCTTCGAGCTGACCGGCCTCCCGCCGGCGCCGCGTGGCGTGCCGCAGATCGAGGTCGCCTTCGACATCGACGCCAACGGCATCGTCAACGTGCACGCGAAGGACCTGGGCACCGGCAAGGAACAGAAGATGACGATCACCGGCGGCTCCTCGCTGCCGAAGGACGACATCGAGCGGATGCGCCGGGACGCCGAGGAGCACGCGGAGGAGGACAAGCGCCGCCGCGACGACGCCGAGACCCGCAACGTGGCCGAGGCGCTCCAGTGGCAGACCGAGAAGTTCCTCGCCGAGAGCGGCGACAAGCTGCCAAGTGAGAACCGCGAGCAGCTCAACGAGGCGCTCGGCGAGCTGCGCGGCGCCCTCGGCGGGCAGGACATCGAGAAGATCAAGTCCGCGCACGAGAAGCTGGCGCAGGTCTCCCAGCAGGCCGGCTCGCTGCTCTACTCGCAGCAGGCCGAGCAGGGTCAGCAGCCGGGTGGCGAGCCCGGCCCCGGTGCGGCTGGCGCGACCGGTGCGACCGGCGCCCAGGCCGGCGGCGCCGACGACGTGGTCGACGCGGAAATCGTGGACGAGGACGGCAAGAAGTGACCGTCGGTCTCCGGCACGTGTCCACCGCGAAGGGGATGAGGTAGCCGCATGACGCAGAAGCCACGAGCCGCCGACCCGGACGACACCGGGTCGACGCCGGGTGGCTCCGCGCCCACGGAGCCGACCACCGGCGACGGGGAGCGGGTCGTCATCCGCAACAACCGCAAGCTCGTCGACACCGCCGAGCCGGAGGGGACGGCCGCCGACGCGGAGGCCGGCGTTCCGGCCGAGGGCCTGGTCGAGGACGCAGAGGTTGTGGTCGACGAGATCGAGGTCGAGGTCAACTCCACCGACGGGCCGGAGCCGTCCGGTCCGCCGGTGGTGGACGCCCCGGCGCAGCCGGTGGACGGCGGCGCTAAGGGCACCTCGCTCGGCGCCGAGCTGGAGGCGCTCCGGGCCGAGTTGGACGAGCGGACCAGGGACCTGCAGCGGGTGTCGGCCGAGTACGCCAACTACCGCAAGCGGGTCGACCGTGACCGCAGCCTCGTGCAGGAGCAGGCGACGGGCTCGGTGCTTGCCGCGCTGCTGCCGATCCTCGACGACCTGGACCGGGCCCGGGAACACGGCGACCTGGTCGGGCCGTTCGGCACGGTGGCGGAACAGCTCACCACCGCGCTGGGCAAGTTCGGCCTGAACGCCTTCGGCGAGCAGGGCGACCCGTTCGACCCGACCCGGCACGAGGCCGTCGCGCACCAGACCTCGGCCGACGTCAGCGAGCCGACCTGCGTACAGGTCATGCGACGCGGCTACCAGCTCGGTGAGCGGCTGTTGCGCCCCGCGCTGGTCGCGGTCGCGGAACCGGAATAGTGCCAGACAGTGACCGGGCCGTCCCGCCCACCGCGCAGCAGCGGTGGGCGGGACGGCCGGGCCACCAGGGTCGGAAGGAGGTGGACCGGTGAGTTCGAAGGACTGGATCGAGAAGGACTTCTACGCCGTGCTCGGCGTGGACAAGGCCGCCTCCGCGGATGACATCAAGAAGGCCTACCGCAAGGTGGCCCGGGAGTCGCACCCGGACCACAACCCGGGCGACCCGAAGGCCGAGGAGCGGTTCAAGGCCGCGTCCGAGGCACACCACGTGCTCTCGGACAGCAGCCGTCGTCGCGAGTACGACGAGATGCGTTCGCTCTTCGGCTCGGGCGCGTTCCGACGTAACGCCCGGGGTGGCGGTCAGCCGGGTGGCGTGCCGTTCGACGTCTCCGACATGTTCGGCGGCGGCGCAGGCGGCGATCGTCGCTTCGGTGGCACCGGCTTCCAGGACCTGTTCAGCTCGATCTTCACCGGAGGCCAGGCCGGTGGGCAGGCGGCCGCACGCGGTCCGGCCCGTGGTCGGGACGTGGAGACCGAGGTGGCGCTGGACTTCGGCGACGCGGTACGCGGGGTGACCCTGCCCCTGACGCTGCGCGCGCCCGGAGTCTGCGACACCTGCCACGGCAACGGGGCCAAGCCCGGCACCCAACCGCGTACCTGTCAGGTCTGTCACGGTGCCGGGGTGACCACCCGCAACCAGGGGTCGTTCAGCTTCTCCGAGCCGTGCCGCAACTGCCAGGGCGTGGGCACCGTGGTCGAGGAGAAGTGCCCCGAGTGTCACGGCAGCGGCGGGGTCACCAAGACCCGCACCATGAACGTGCGCTTCCCGGCCGGTGTGGCGGACGGTCAGCGCATCCGGCTGGCCGGGCGTGGTGAGCCGGGCGAGCGTGGCGGCCCGGCCGGAGACCTCTTCGTGCAGGTCAAGGTCCGGCCGGACGAGCTGTTCGGGCGTACCGGAGACGACCTGACGCTTACCGTGCCGGTCACCTTCGCGGAGGCCGTGCTCGGCACGGACCTGCGGGTGCCCACGCTCGACGGCGCGGTGACCCTGCGGGTTCCGCCGGGAACGCCGAGCGGGCGGGTGCTGCGGGCCCGGGGCAAGGGTGTGGTTCGTCGCGACGGGCAGGCCGGTGACCTGCTGGTCACGCTGGACGTGGTGGTGCCGGCCCGTCTGTCGGACGAGGCGCGCACGGCGCTGGAGTCGTTCGCCGAGCAGACCCCGCCGGCGGCTCGGGAACATCTCGACGCACGGGTGCGTCGAGTCAGTTAGTCCGGTGGAATGGACGCGGAGGTGAGCGGGATGTCGGGCGAGTTCCTCGGTTCGGGCGACCCTGCCTACGAGGCCAAGGTGCTGATGATCTCGGTTGCGGCGCGGATGGCGGGGATGCACCCACAGACCCTGCGCCAGTACGACCGCCTGGGGCTTGTGCAGCCCGGTCGGGCTGCTGGCGGCGGACGTCGCTACAGCGTCCGGGACGTGGTGCTGCTGCGCGAGGTGCAGCGGCTCAGCCAGGACGACGGGATCAACCTGGCCGGCGTCAAGCGGATCATCGGGCTGGAGCGGCTGCTGGAGCAGGCGCAGCAGCGGGTGGCCCGGTTGGAGGCGGAGTTGGACGCCGCGTACCGCCGGGTGGCCGAGTTGGAGTCGCTGGCCCGCTTCCCGGGTCGGGATCTGGTGCCGACCAACCGCACGTCCACAGCTCTGGTGGTGTGGCGTCCCCGCCGTACGCCCGATCGCTGACCCGCCGCTCACTCGAACCTGTCTTGTCGGCCCGGACTGCGCTGGATTTCCCGGCGCGGTCCGGGCCGTTTCCGTTAGCCTGTCGATAAGGGTCCAATCGGCTTAATCCGGACCTACCGGCATGGCGAGGGGGAGCGATGGCGGAGCCGACGAAGAAGGTGGCCCAGCAGACGGAGGACCGGTTGGAGAGCCTGGCCGAGACCGTCCGCAAGAAGTTCGACAAGGTGACCGAGGGGACCTACCGGGACCGGATCATCGCGGGCCGGTTCGCCGAAAACGGCGACCAGGCCGGCGAACGAAGCCGAGCCGAGACGGAACGCAAGCAGGCCTGACCGGTGACCGACGTGCGGGCCGGGACCCACGGGGGGTCCCGGCTCGTTCGCCGCGCGACGTTCCGCGACCTTGCAGTTTGGGATGACGGAGTGTCTAGCTTCGTGCAATAGGTCGGGACAGAAACTGCAAGATCGGCGAAGTGAACGGAGCGATCCGGTTCAGCCGAGGCGGCGGTTTTCGCGCACCAGGCCGCCCTCGCACCAGTCCCGGTAGACGAAGAGGTCCGGTCGGGCCAGCAGCACCCGGCCGTTGTGCGCCCAGACCTTCATCAGCTCGTCGCCGTCCCGCTCGGCCTGTTCGACGAGCTTGCGGAAGCGACGCTTCGGGTGGGCGCGGAAGTTCGTCCGGATGCCGTCGGCCGCGTAGATGTAGAGGCAGTGCAGCGCGAATCGCCGGGCCGGACAGGTGGGATCCATCGCCAACTCGAAGAGCGTCAACACCAGTCGGTCGCCGGAGACCAGCAGGTCCCAGTCGGGCGGCATCGAGGCCAACGGCACCGAATCAGGCTTGTACGCCCAGGACCGCAACTCCGCCGGAGTCGGATCGACGGGGTTGGCGAAGCCGTGGAAAGTCGACTCCTGCACGCTCACCGGCCAACCTTCCGCTCTCGCCCGCGTATGGCAACGCTGCCTGCGGACCGTGGCTGCTGGGGCGAAACGGTAACCCGCCGCCGGGTGCTGCGGTAGTCCCCATGGGGAGCAATTCCGCAACCGTTGGCATGGGTGGGTCCACTGCATCGACGGAGTGGCCGATGATGCCGACTACGTCTTCCTGGAGTCCGGTTTGGCCCGGACCGAGGCGCACCGCTTCTACCTTCGCGAAGGCGCGACCCACGCGGCCGCGGCCTTCAGGTGGACCTCAGTGCAATGAGTCGACGACCGGGCTCGGCTGCCGCCGCTGGGCTGCCGCGCGGTTACGCAGCCACCGCTTGAACCACGGGAAGTCCGGCAGTCGGGCCAGGATCGGCCCGGTGACCACGGTGATCAGGACGTACGTCGCGGCGAGCGCTGCCAATCGCGGCTCGACGCTCCCGGCGGCCACGGCGAGCCCGGCGATGACGATTGAGAACTCACCCCGGGGTACGAGTGCCAGGCCGGCCCGCCATCGACCGGGTTCTGCGATGCCGACCCGACGGGCGGCGAGGTAGCCGGTGGCCGTCTTCGTCCCCATGGTGACCACGGCCAGGGCGAGTGCCGGCAGCAGCACCGGCGGGATGTCCTGCGGGTCGGTGGTCAGGCCGAAGAAGACGAAGAACACCGCTGCGAAGAGGTCCCGCAGGGGCGAGAGCAACTCGGTGGCGTGGTGGGCCACCGGGCCGGACAGGGCGATGCCGACCAGGAACGCGCCGACCGCCGCCGACACCTGGAGCGACGCGGCGATGCCCGCGATCAGCAACGTCAGACCGAGTACGCCGAGGAGCAGCGCCTCCGGGTCCTTCGCCGACAGTGCGGACGAGATCAGGTGGCCGTACCGGATGGCGACCACCAGCACGATCAGCACCGTACCCACCGCGACGGTGAGCGCGATGCCGCCGCCGAGCAGGCCGGTGCCGGCCAGGACGGCGGTGACGAGCGGCAGGTAGAGCGCCATCGCCAGGTCCTCGATGACAAGCACCGAGAGGATCACCGGCGTTTCCCGGTTACCGAGTCGGCCCAGGTCGGCGAGGACCTTGGCGATCACCCCGGAGGAGGAGACCCAGGTGATGCCGCCGAGGACCAGGGCGGCGACCCAGTCCCAGCCGAGCAGCAGGGCAAACCCCGCGCCGGGCAGCGCGTTGAGGACGCCGTCGATCAGCCCTGCCGGTGCCGCCGAGCGCAGGTTGCCGACGAGTTCGTTGGCTGAGTACTCCAGGCCGAGCATCACCAGCAGAAGGATCACGCCGATCTCGGCGCCTACTGCGAAGAACTCCTCGCTGGCGTCAAGCGGCAGCAGCCCACCGTGCCCGAACGCGAGCCCAGCGAGCAGGTAGAGAGGAATGGGAGAGAGGCCGAAGCGCCGGCTGAGCCGGCTGAGGAGACCGAGCAACAGCAGCAGCGCACCGACTTCGATGAGCAGCGTGGTGAAATCGTGCATCCGCCTCAGCCGTCCGGGTCACTGTCGGCGAGGATGGCGGACACGCCGTCGAGACCTCTACGGGTCCCGACAACGACCACCACGTCGCCGGCCGCGAAGCGGAAGGAGGGGAGTGGCGAAACGATCACTTCGCCTTCACGCAGCACTGCCACGATGGAGGCGCTGGTGCGGGTACGCGCCTTGGTGTCGGCGAGCTTCCGGTTGACGTACCGCGAGCCGGCCGTGATGGCGATCTGCTCGGTGAGCAGACCGGCGGCCTGCTCGCGGAGCCCGGAGAGCTGACCGAGCATCAGCGACGCGCCGAGAATGTCGGCCAGAGCCTCGGCCTCGTCGTCGGTCAGCGGGATGTCCGCCTGGCAGGCGTCGGGGTCGTCGGGATCGTAGAGAACAAGATCACGGCGGCCGTTGCGGTGGGAAACGACGCCCAGGCGGCGTCCGGACTCCGTCACCAGATCGTGACGTACCCCGATCCCGGGTAAGGCGGTCTGCTCGACACGTACTCGCACCCTCCAAGGCTACCGCTTGATGAACAATCCGCAGATCTTGGACGGACGGCGATCGTCGGACCAGCCCTACGTAGCTCAACAGCCGTGATCGACTCGACTTCCAGAAAGTCGGGGCGTTAGGCAAGGCCGGACACCGCGACATCCTGAAAGCCGAGTGGATCAACCGCGCGGGCGCGCGTGTCGGTCAGCGGAGGCTGGCGAAGAACTCGCGGATGTCGGTGACCAGCACATCGGTGGCCTGGTGGGCCGCGTAGTGGCCGCCGACGTCGCCCCGGCCCTCGACGTCGGCCTCGTACGCCGTCCACCTGACGATGTTCGTGTGGTCCCGATCGGCGAAGGCGCGGATTGACTGGAAGTCCCCGGGGAACCTGGCCAGCGCGGTCGGGGCGGTGGTCGGCTCGGTCGGCGGCTCGCCGGCGTGCGCGTCCTCCCAGTAGAAGCGGATCGCCGAGGCGGCCGTGCCGGTGAACCAGTAGAGCGCCACGTTGGCCAGGATGAAGTCGGCGTCCAGGCTCTCGTCGAAGAGTTGGGCGTTCCAGGCGAGCAGCCCCACCGGTGAGTCGGCCAGCGCGAACGCCAGGGTCTGCGGCTGCTGACTGTGCACCTGGTTGAAGGAGAACTTGTTCTCGTAGAACCACTGGAGGTGGCCGAGCGCCGCCTGATCGGCCTCGGAGAGCCCGGCGAACTCGGCGGGGTCGCCCGAGGGGAACGAGAAGAGCTGGGTGACGTGTACGCCGAGCACGTGTTCCGGGTCGATCCGGCCCAGCTCCGGCGAGACCATCGAGCCGGCGTCGTTGCCGACCGCGCCGTAGCTGTCGTACCCCAGGCGGTTCATCAGCTCGGCCCAGGCGCGGGCGGTGCGGAACCGGTTCCAGCCGGCGCTGCGGGTCGGGCCGGAGAACCCGAAGCCGGGCAGCGACGGGACGACCACGTGGAACGCCGGCGCGTCCGGGTCGGTCGGCTCGGTGAGCGGGGCGATCACGTCGAGGTACTCCAGCACCGAGCCGGGCCAGCCGTGGGTGAGCACCAGGGCGGTGGCGTCCGGCCGGGACGACCGGACGTGCAGGAAGTGGATCTGCTCACCGTCGATCTCGGTGACGAACTGCGGGTGAGCGTTGAGGCGGGCCTCGACGGCACGCCAGTCGAACCCGCCCCGCCACCGTTCGACGAGGGCGCGCACCCGGTCGGCACTGATTCCGTACGAGTCGCCGGCGCCGGGCAGCTCGGCGGGCCAGCTGGTGCGGCCCAGCCGGGCGGCGAGGTCGTCGAGGGCGGTCTGCGGGATCTCGACGCGGAACGGGCGGATCGCGGTGTCGCTCATGCCGGAACTCCTTCGGAACGGAATGTTTCGTTCTGCAATCACCATAGCAGAGCGGAACGATCCGTTCCACTGTTAGTCTGGCGGCATGTCACCGACTTCCGGCAAGACCGTCGGCGGCCGCCGCGCCCAGGCCGCCCGCAACGACGAGGTCATCCTCGAAGCCGCCCGTGCCGTCTTCCTCGACGACCCGAAGGCCCCGATCGCCGCCGTCGCCGAACGCGCGGGCGTCGGCATCAGCGCGCTCTACCGGCGGTACGCGGGCAAGGAGGACCTGCTGCGTCAGCTCTGCCACGACGGGCTGCGCCGGTACGTCGCGGAGGCCGAGACCGCGCTCGCCGAGCCGGACGACTGGAACGCGTTCGCCGACTTCCTGGCCCGGGTGGTCGACGCCGACGTGCACTCGCTCACCGTCCACCTGGCCGGCACCTTCACCCCGACCGAGGAGATGGGTCGGGACGCGAAGCGCGCGGGCGAGTTGGCCGCCGCCCTGGTCGACCGGGCCCACGCCAGCGGACGGCTGCGCCCCGACGCGGTCGTACACGATCTGGGGTTGCTGTTGGAGGCGTGCGCCGCGGTCCGCGTACCCGATGCGGAGCGGACCCGCCAACTGCGCCGCCGGCAGCTCGCGGTCCTGCTGGCCGGCCTGTCGTCGGTGCCGGTCGCGGACCCGCTGCCTGGCCCGCCCCCGGCGGCCGGCGAGTTCGACTGGCGGTGGCGTCGCCGGGAGTGACGGCCGTCACGCGCTAAGGTTGAGCGGAATACGCTCAACTCTGGTTGTGTCCAATCCAGTGGACAACGCCGATCCGGGGGAGCCCATGAACACCGAAAAACTCACCACCAAGAGCCGCGAGGCCATCACGGGCGCTGTCGCGCTGGCCAACCAGCGTGGTCACGCCACCGTGGAGCCCTGGCACCTGCTGCTGTCACTCCTGGACACCGACGGCTCGACCGCCACCGGTCTGCTGCGCGCCGTCGGGGCCGACCCGACCGAGCTGCGCCAGACCGCCCAACGGGCGGTCGACAACCTGCCGGCCGCCCGCGGCTCCAGCATCGCCGAGCCGACGTTGGCTCGGGAGTTCGTCAACGCCATCGGCGCCGGCGAGCAGATCGCCCGACCGTTGGGCGACGAGTACACCTCCACCGAGCACCTGCTCGCCGGCCTGGCCCGGGTGGGCGGGGCGGTGTCCGGCGCACTGAAGACCGCCGGTGCCACCGAGGAGGCCCTGGTCGCCGCCTTTCCGACCGTTCGCGGCGGCGACCGTCGGGTCACCACCGCCGACCCCGAACAGACCTACCAGGCCCTGACCAAGTACGGCGTCGACCTCACCGCGAGCGCCCGGGACGGCAAGATCGACCCGGTCATCGGGCGGGACTCCGAGATCCGCCGGGTCATCCAGGTGCTCTCCCGGCGTACCAAGAACAACCCGGTGCTGATCGGCGAGCCCGGCGTCGGCAAGACCGCGATCGTCGAGGGCCTGGCCCAGCGGATCGTCACCGGCGACGTGCCCGAGTCGCTGCGCGACAAGAAGCTCATCTCGCTGGACCTCGGCGCGATGGTCGCCGGCGCGCAGTACCGCGGCCAGTTCGAGGAGCGGCTGAAGTCCGTCCTGGAGGAGATCAAGAACTCCAACGGGCAGGTCATCACGTTCCTCGACGAACTGCACACAGTCGTCGGCGCCGGCAAGGGCGAGGGCTCGATGGACGCCGGCAACATGCTCAAGCCGATGCTGGCCCGTGGCGAGCTGCGGATGGTCGGTGCCACCACGCTCGACGAGTACCGCGAGCACATCGAGAAGGACCCGGCACTCGAGCGGCGGTTCCAGCCGGTGCTCGTCGGCGAGCCGACGATCGAGGACACCATCGGCATCCTGCGGGGGCTCAAGGAGCGCTACGAGGTGCACCACGGCGTACGGATCACCGACGCCGCGCTCGTCGCCGCCGCCACGCTGTCCGACCGCTACATCACCGACCGGTTCCTGCCGGACAAGGCGATCGACCTCGTCGACGAGTCCGCGTCCCGGCTCCGAATGGAGATCGACTCCCGTCCGGTCGAGGTGGACGAGATCGAGCGGGCGGTCCGCCGCTTGGAGATCGAGGAGATGGCCCTGGCCAAGGAGCCGGACGCCGCCTCGGTCGAGCGGTTGGAACGGCTGCGCAAGGAGCTGGCCGACAAGCGCGAACAGCTCACCGTGCTCTCCGAACGGTGGCAGACCGAGAAGAGCCACATCACGAAGCTCTCCACCGCCAAGGAGGAGTTGGAACGCCTCGGCGGCGAGGCCGAGCGGGCCGAACGCGACGGTGAGCTGGAACGCGCCGCCGAGCTGCGCTACGGCCGGATCCCCGCCCTGAAAGTCGAGCTGAAGCAGGCCGAGGAGGAGCTGGCTCAGCTCCAGGCCGATGGCGCGATGCTCAAGGAGGAGGTCGGCGCGGACGACATCGCCGCGGTGGTCGCCTCCTGGACCGGCATCCCCGCCGGTCGGCTGCTGGAGGGCGAGACGGCCAAGCTGTTGCGAATGGAGGAGTCGCTCGGCGGCCGGGTGGTCGGCCAGGCCGAGGCGGTAGGCGCGGTCTCCGACGCGGTACGCCGTGCCCGGGCCGGGATCGCCGACCCTGATCGCCCGACCGGCAGCTTCCTCTTCCTCGGCCCCACCGGCGTCGGCAAGACGGAGTTGGCCAAGGCCCTCGCCGAGTTCCTCTTCGACGACGAGCGGGCGATGGTCCGCATCGACATGAGCGAGTACGGCGAGAAGCACTCGGTCGCTCGTCTGGTGGGCGCGCCGCCCGGATACGTCGGCTACGACGAGGGCGGTCAGCTCACCGAGGCGGTGCGCCGACGGCCGTACTCGGTGGTGCTGCTGGACGAGGTGGAGAAGGCCCACCCGGACGTCTTCGACGTGCTGCTCCAGGTGCTCGACGACGGCCGGCTCACCGACGGCCAGGGCCGCACCGTGGACTTCCGCAACGCGATCCTGATCCTCACGTCCAACCTCGGGTCGTCGGTGATCAGCGACCTGACCCTCGCCGACGAGCAGCGCCGGGAGGGTGTGCTGGCCGTGGTCCGGTCCCACTTCAAGCCGGAGTTCCTCAACCGGCTCGACGACATCGTGGTCTTCGCCTCGCTGCGCGGGGACGACCTGCGCTCCATCGTCGACATCCAGTTGGACCGGATGCGGCGGAGGTTGGCCGACCGCAGGCTGGGCATGGAGATCACCGACGCGGCCCGGGACTGGCTAGCCGAGCACGGTTACGACCCCATCTACGGTGCTCGCCCGCTCCGCCGCCTGGTCCAGACCGCAATCGGGGACCAGTTGGCCAAGGCCCTCCTCTCCGGCCAGATCCGAGACGGCCAAACGGTAAAGGTGGACCAAACCGAAACAGCAACCCTCTCAGTAACCCCCACCTAAACCCCGCCCCCCAACGCGGTGATCAAGAGGTTTGCGTCAGATTCGCGTCTTCTTTTGACGCAAATCTCTTGATCAACAGGGTGAGGCGGGGGTGGGGCGGGGGCGGACGGGGAAAGGGTGGAGGCATGTTCGGAATGCGGAAGGCTTGGGAGCGCGAATTGAGCGCCGCCGTCGACACGGTGGCGGCGGCTGACACGCTCGCCTTTGGTGGGGTGGGGATCGCGGGCACGCTGTTGCCGGTGACCGAGGCGTACGAGCGGGTCTCGGCCGCCCTGGACGACCACCCCGAGGAGGTACGCCGCCACCTCGACCGGGTGCTTGCCGGCGGCACACCCGCCGGCCGGGCGTACGCGGCCACGTTGCTGGAGCGGGTCGACCCGGAGGCCGCCCGAGCGGCGTGGACGTCGCTGCGGGACGATCCGAGCGAGTTGACCACCTTCGTCGGCTGCGTGATGGACCGGGAAGCGCTCGGCACGTACGCCAGTCGGCGGCTCACCGCAGCATGATCCATTCGCCGGTCGGCGCTGCCCGATCGGTTCTGCCGGTTGGTGACGACGCGCCGTACGTTGCGAGCCATGAGCCCGCCCGCCACCGTGCCGCGTCCGCCCCGCCCGGTGACCGTGACCATTGCCTTCTGGTTGCAACTGACCGTGGTGCTGGTGCTGCTCGGTCTGGCCGTGCTGACGGTGGCCGAGGCGGTGCACTTCGACGGCCAGATCGACCGGGCGGTACGACTGGTGCCGGACGCCGACCCGGAGGAGGTGGCTGGCGAGCGGCAGGGCAACGTCGCGATGACGCTGATCCTCGGCGTGCCGGCGGTGTTGCTCGCGGTCTGGCTGGCGGTCACCGCCGTCCCGGTCCGGCGGGGCGCCAACGTCGCGCGGATCCTGGTCTTCGTGGCCAGTGGCGCGCAGTTGCTGGTCTGCTTCGCGCAGTGCTGTTCCGGAGGGTTTCTCGTACCGCTGCTGACCGCGCCGGAGATCAGCGACGAGCCGCCACCGGACTGGGACGAAGAGTGGGAGACCTCGACGTTCTTCGACACGCTCTACTCCGGCACCGATCCCTGGGACGACCTTTTGTTCCCCGCGGCAGGGCTGGGTGTGCTCACCGTTCTCACCCTCTCCGCAGCCGTCACCCTGCTACTGGCGCTGCCGCCGGCGAACCGCTGGTTCGTGCCGCGTGCCGCGAACGAGGCGCTGCCCGGCCCTGCCTGGGTGATGCCCGTTCCCGCCCACGCCCCGACCGGTTACGGATACCCGCCAGTTCCGCTCGTGCCGGGCTTCCTGCCGCCGAATCAGCCGCTCCCACCCGGCTACCTGATCTGCCCCGACCCGGCCGCGCACCTGACGCCTGGCGCGCCGGGCACCTCACCAGCGCCGACCCGCCCGCCAACGGCGCCTCCGGAGGACGCACCCGACCGCCTTCGCTAGCTGAGCCGTGGGCCACAGCGCGGGTCTCCCTGGTGCCGAGGGTTGTTACCGTCTGCGCCGACGAACCTGGGGAGGTGGTCGGGTGGACGCGCTGGTGACGTGCCTGGTGGCGGCCTTTGCCGTACTCGCGGTGGTGGTTCTGCTCGTCGGGCGGGCCCGCCGGCGGGCGTCGGACCGGGCCGCGGGCCAGCCGGCGGAGTCGCCGCGTGGCGGCCCGCTGCGTCTGACCCTGGGCGACCGCGTGCGGATCCGTGAGCGGGAGTACGCGGTGAGCGCCACGATCCGCCTCGTCGAGGGCGACTGGAGCTGGGCGCAGCACGTGCTCGACGACGACTCCGGCACCCGCCACCGGCTCTCCGTGGAGAACGGCCTCGAACTCGAGCTGGTGCTCTGGACCGCCGAGCCGGGTGCCACCGTCACCCCGGGCGCCCCGACCATCGAGCTCGGTGGGCGGCGCTACACCTGGGCCGAGACCGGGCAGGCGCGGTACACCGCCATCGGGGAGACCGAGCTGCCGCCGACCGGCACCATGCGCTACCACGACTACCAGTGCGGTGCCGCCGCACGGCTTTCCTTCGAGGCGTACGGCGAGGAGGGCTGGCGGGTGGCCCGCGGTCGCCTGCTCGACCCCGCCGACCTGACGATCCGCCCCGCTCCCGAGGCTCGCTGAGCCGGAACGGGCGGGCGCGCCGGGCTCGTCACGGCATGCCGAACTGGCCGGTTGTCGATACGGTGTGGGCGCGATCTTAGGGAAGGAGAATCGTGGTCGATCCCCAGAGCACGCCGGCCCGTCAGCGGCCATCCATTGTGTCGATATCCAGTTACCTGCTCTTCCTGTTCCTGGCGCTCCAGGTGATCAGTCTGATCATCACGCTCAGCACCTTCGGCAAGACGCGGGACGCGCTCCGCGCGGCGTACGAGGGCAGCAGCACCGACGGTGACCAGGTGGCGGACGTCTTCGCCGCCGTCGGCATCGGCGGCAGCATCGTCCTGCTGCTGCTCGCGGTCGTGCTCGGTGTGCTGGCGCTCTTCAACAACCAGGGCCGCAACGGCGCCCGGATCACCACCTGGATCGTCGGCGGCATCATGGTCTGCTGCGTCGGCGGCGGCCTGCTCAGCAACGCGGCCGGCGGTTTCAACGCCGGTGGCGGTGGGACCGGCAACGGGCCGAGCCCGGAGGAGATCCAGCGCCGTCTGGAGGAGGCACTTCCCTCCTGGGTCACCCCGGTCAGCATCCTGCTCGGTGTGCTCGGCCTGATCGCGCTGATCACGGCACTGATCCTGCTGGCGCTGCCGAAGGCGAACCCGTTCTTCCGCAAGCAGGCAGCCGGCTGGGAGCCGCCCACCCCGGGTGCCAGCTACCCCGGCCAGCCGCAGGCGCCGGGTCAGCCCGGTTACCCGCAGGCGTCCGGTGAGCCGGGCTATCCGTCGAGTGGGGAGCCGAGCTACCCGCCGCCGGCCGCGAACCGGCCGGACGACACGCCGCCTACGGACCGGCCCGGGTCAAACCCGCCGCCCACCAGCTGACGGCCGGATAAGCACGACGCCGACGGTCCCTCCGAGTAGGTTGCAACCCGACGCCTACCGGAGGGATTCGTCGTGTCGTACCCAGAATCGGCACCGGCCCGCCGGCCCGCCCTCGTTTTGTCGGCCGCGACCGTGCTGGTGGTGATGGCGGTCGCCGCGCTCGCGTACGCCGTGGTCGACCTCGTGGTGCTCGGCGGGACTGTCGACGCGTTCCGCTCCGCCGCCCGCGACACCTCGGCGAGCCCGGAGCAGATCGACGACGTGGTGACTCTGCTCCGCGCGTCGGCGGTGCTGTCGGCGGTGGTGGCGGTGCTCTCCGCGCCGCTGCTCGCCGGCTTGGCCCTCGGGCTGCTGGCCGGTCGCAACGGCGTCCGGGTGGCGACCTGGGTGGTCAGCGGGCTCGGCCTGCTCGCCGGCTGTTGCAGCGTCGCGGTGGTCGTCGGCGAACGGGCCGCGCCACTGCGACTGGGCTCTGGCGACCAGGCCCTCGCCGAGTTGCTCGGCCTGGTCGGCGACGCGTACCCGTCCTGGTGGATCCCGCTCAACGCCGGGGTTTCCGTCGCACAGGGGCTCGGTTACCTTGTAGTAGCTTTGCTGCTGGCGCTGCCGGCGGCGAGTCGCTGGTTCGGTCGCCATCGTCCGATGACGCCGACCGCACCGCCGATGTTCACGCCCGCCCCGCACCAGCCCCTGTCGGCGCCGCCCGCGCCCCCGTACCCGCCCAGGTGAGGACCACCCCGTGACGCTCGACCCCACGACCGCCGAGCGCCGAGCCCTGATCACCGGGGCCACCGCCGGCATCGGCGCGGCGTTCACCCGGCGGCTGGCCGCCGACGGCTGGCATCTGGTGCTTGTTGCCCGCGACGCCGCACGGCTGACCGAGTTGGCCGCCGAGCTGGGCTCCGCGTACGGCCGCGAGGTGGAGACGATTCCCGCGGATCTGTCCACCGACGACGGCTGCGCTGTCGTGGAGCAGCGGCTAGCCGAGGGCGGCCCGGTGCACCTGCTTGTCAACAATGCGGGGATCAGTCTGAACAAACCGTTCCTGCGCTCCACCGCCGAGGACGAGGCACGACTGTTGCGGCTCAACGTGCACGCGGTCATGCGGCTGACCCTGGCGGCGCTCCGGCCGATGACCGAACGGCGAAATGGGGCAGTGATAAATGTCTCTTCGGTCGCCGGGTTCGGCACGGCGATGCCGGGCTCGACATACTCCGCCAGCAAGGCGTGGGTCACCAACTTCAGTGAGTCCGTCGGCCAGTCGGCGCGCCCGTTCGGCGTTCAGGTGATGGCCCTCTGCCCCGGTTACACGCGCACGGAATTCCACAAGCGGGCCGGCATCAACATGTCCAAGACGCCGGAGTGGCTGTGGCTGCGGGCCGAGGATGTGGTCGACGAAGCCCTGCGTGACCTGCGCAAAGGCAAGATGGTCAGCATCCCGGCGTGGAAGTACAAGCTGGCTGTCGCCGGCATGCGACACGCGCCGCGACGGCTGCTCCAGGCGGTCGCACGGGACACCCGTGGTCGGATCGGTCGCGACGAGCGCTGAGCCCGGACGGGCCCACCGACCCCGGGTGGACGGCGGTACGGCGTTGGCGCGCCGCTATCAGGCCAGTCGCTGAGCGTAGTCGAACATCGCCACTCATCGGTTTCCCGTGGGGCTGATCAGGGTGGACCCCGCACACGGCGTTCAGAGTTGCGCAGTAACCTCTATCGCCATGGGGGACCACGACGACCTGCGTAAATTCATTACCGACCTGGCCGTGGTCCACGGCCGGGTCGTGCTCTCGTCGGGGCGCGAGGCAGACTGGTACGTGGATCTGCGCCGCGTCACGCTCCATCACCGGGCCGCTCCTCTGGTCGGCCGGGTGTTGCTCGACCTCACCGCCGATTGGGAGTTCGACGCGGTCGGGGGCCTCACCCTGGGCGCGGACCCGGTCGCGCTCTCGATGCTGCACGCCGCCGCTCCGACCGGGCGGGCCCTGGACGCCTTTGTGGTGCGCAAGGCGGGCAAGGCCCACGGTCTTCAACGGCGGATCGAGGGACCGGAGGTGGCCGGCCGCCGTGTGTTGGCGGTGGAGGACACATCCACGACGGGCGGAAGTGTCTTGACCGCTGTCGAGGCGCTTCGCGAGGCCGGGGCGGAAGTCGTGGGCGTGGTGGTTATTGTTGATCGAGGCGCCGGCGACGCGGTGCGAGCCGCCGGATTGCCGTACCGGGCGGCCTATACGTTGGCTGACCTCGGCCTTGTGGCGTAAAAGTCTGCCGATTCGGATCTGCTGATATGCAGGCGGATCGATGCTGCTGGTGGAAGGATGGAATACGTGGGAACTGCGTTGGCCGAAATGACTATGCCTCAGATCTCGCCGCTAAACGGCGAGCCGATCGAACGTGCCGATGCCGAGCGTCTCGCCGGGGTCCTCAAGGCCCTTGCTGATCCTGCTCGGTTGCGGCTGCTCAGCCTGATCCAGTCGGCCCCCGAGGGCGAGGCGTGCGTCTGTGACCTGACCGCGCCGCTCGGCCTCTCTCAGCCGACGGTCAGTCATCACCTGCGTATCCTCACCGAGGCGGGCTTGTTGCAGCGGGAGAAGCGCGGTGTCTGGGCGTACTACAGCCTGGTCCCGAGTGCGATCGCGACGATCGCCGACCTGCTGACCCCGCCGCGTAAGCGAGCCACCAAGAAGGCCCGTTGACGTAGGCACCATCCGCCGTCCCGAGTCGGGGCGGCGTCCGGCGGCGAGCCAGGGGTGGCGCCACCGGATGGTTGACACCTGCTCGTCCCCGGTCGCGCACCACCGGAGGCCGGGTTCGACATGCCGACGGCCGACCCCCACTGCAGGGGGCCGGCCGTCGTCGTACCTCTCAACGGTCCTGACCGTGCTCCGGGCGCTGACGACCGTGCTGGTGCCCGTCGTGGTCGAACGCCTCGCGGGCTGCCTCCACCGCGCCGGCCGCGCTTGCCGCCGCGACCACCGCGACCGCCTCGCCGCGCTTACGAGCCCGCCGGTCGCGCAGGAACTCGAAGAAGATCGGCAGCACCGAGATCACGATGATCAGGGCCACCACCGGCAGGATGTAGTGGTCGATCTTGTCGCCGATGGCCTGGTAGATCTGCTCGGCCAGCAGGTAGCCGATCAGCAGGATGCCGTCCACCCAGAGCACCGCGCCGACGATGTTCCAGAGCAGGAACTTCCTGGCCGGCATGCCGAGTGCGCCCGCGACCGGGTTGAGGAACGTCCGGACGATCGGAATGAAGCGCGCCAGCACGACAGCCTTCGCCGGGCCGAACTTCTGGAAGTAGTACTCCGCCTTCTCGACGTACTCCTTCTTGAAGAGCCGGGAGTTGGGCCGCTCGAACATCGGCCGGCCGTACCGAGCGCCGAGCCAGTGCCCCAACTGGGCGCCGACGATCGCGCAGATCGGCCCACCGATCAGCAGGCCGGCAAGGGAGAGGCGGGTGCCGTCGCCGAAGATCGCGTCCGCCACCGGCGACGAGGCGACCCCGGCGAGGAACAGCAGCGAGTCACCGGGGAAGAAGAAGCCCACCAGCAGGCCGGTCTCGGCGAACAGGATCACCCACACGCCGATCAGCCCGAAGGTCTGCAACAGATCCTTGGGGTCGAGCGGGTTCAGGGCGACGCTCTCCAGGAGAGCGCGGGTCTTCTCAGCTGTGTCCACGGCCACAAAGGGTACCGAAGCCCAGGGCCCCGGCCGCGCCGGACCGGCTCGTCACCACCCGCCCGCGCAGCGAGGCTCGACGACGGCGCCCCGCCGACCCGGGTGGGTCGACGGGGCACCTGTGGAGCGGGGTTCGATCAGGCGACGAAGCGGGTCCGGCGGCGCTTGGCCACCAGGTAGCCACCGGCGCCCGCGGCGAGCAGCAGCGCGCCGATGCCGGCGATCAGGCCGGTGGACTGACCGGTGATCGGCAGCGACGGGCCGTCACCGTCACCGTCACCGTCACCGCCGCCACCGCCCGTGCCGCCGGTCGCGTTCACCAGGATCTTGGCGACGTCGTTGGCGGGCTTCAGGTCGTCGTAGAAACCGCCGTCGCACTGACACGGCAGGTTGATCTTGACGGCACCAGTGTCGTTCGGAACGACCTTGTCGATTCGAAGCGTGAACTCGGCAGTCTCCTGGTCGCCGGCCTTGATGAACGGCGTTGGGTAACAGCCGTAGACCCGGCCGCCCGGCTGACCCGGCTCGCCCCACTCCTCACCGTTGATCGGGAAGCAGAATTCCGGAGCCGCCACCGCCGTGGTGTTCTTCGGGATCTCCACGTTCATGTGGGTGACCGCCGAGCCGCCTCGGCTGCGGTCCAGCGTTGCCGGTCCGTTGTTGCGGAAGCCGACGGTGACCTCGACCTCGTCGCCCTTCTTGCCCGTGGCGTTGTCGCCGATCGCCTGGAGGTCGGTGCCGTTCTTGCCGGTCACCTTGACCACAAGGCTGGACCAGTTGTTGTCCGGCTCGGTGTCGGCCTGGGCGCCCCGAGCCCCGGCCTTCGCGGGGAGCTTGGCGAGGGAGAGCTTCCCGTCGGTCCCCGGCTTGCCCACCGAGACACCCATGCTGTCGAGATACGCGTCGAAGTCCTCGAACTCCGCAGGCGTCATCCAGCTGATCTCGCCGTACTCCGAACCCGGGGCGTACGAGTCTTCGCCGACCCGATAGGCGAGGCTGGCGCCGTAGGTGGCACCCGGCGCGAGGTCGTCGTCGAAGTGACAGCTACGCAGCTCGTCGTCCACGTAGGTGCAGTTGCTGTAGTGCTTGTCCGCGCGGATGCCGTAGTCGTTGTAGAAGATGACGCTCGCACCCTTGGCGGTCGTCTCGCCGGAGTTGCTCACCTCGACTGCCGCGGTGAACGTGCCGCCGGGCGCCGCCGACTTCTCGATCTCCGGCCCGGCGGCGAGGTCGACACCCTCACCCACACGGATCTTGGCGTCGTGGCTGATGGAGTCGAAACCGGCGGCGCTTAGCGTCACCTTGAGGGTGCCCGCATCCCCGTCCTTCGCGCCCTTGGCGGGCACGATGACGACGGGGGCGACACCGCCGAGGCCCCACTCCTCCACACCGATCTCAAAGGGATCGGCGCAGAGCAGGACGCCCTTTTCGGGGGTCGTGCAGTACTCGGACGGCGTCTCCGCCGCAACGGTGATCTTGCCTGCCAGGTCACGGTAGTCGTAGCGAACACTAACGTCGCGGAGCACGACCGGAGCGCTGCTGTAGATGGTCGTGGAATCCACCTTGCCGGCGGAATCGGTCGCGATGGTCGTGTCACCGAAGTACAGGCCCAGCTTGACGGGCGCTTCTTCAACGGCGACGGCGGGGGTGGCGGAGGCGGCGACGAGCGCGCCTGCGACGCCCAGCCCGGCGAGCCAGCGCCGGGTGGAGTGCTTGAGCATGGGGTTCCCTCGTGTCAGGGGACGAAAGGTGAAGCCAGCGGATCTTAAGAAACAGCTAAGGTTCCCGCCGCCCGCCCCGGCCCCCGAGCGCGGATATTGGCCGAACGGTTGATCAATCTTGCCGCAATGTTTCGCCTGCCCACTCCCGTCATCTGAGGCAGGAGCCCCCGGGAGGTGCAGTGACGTACGAGGAGTTCGCGGACACGCGGCTGGCCCCGCTACTGCGGTATGCGGTGATGCTCACCGGCGATCCGCACCAGGCTCAGGATCTGGTCCAGGAGACCATGGTCCGGGTCCAGCTCAACTGGCGTCGGGTCGCCCGCGCCGACTCGCCCGAGCGTTACGTACGCCGAATGCTCACCAACCAGTACGTCGACTGGCGGCGCGGCTCGTGGGTCCGCCGGGTGCTGCTGCGCGGTGAGCCCGACGCGTCGGTGCCGGTGCCCACCGACCATGCCCAGTCCGCCGTGGACCGGGACCAGATCTGGTCCTGGCTGTCCCGGCTGCCGCGCCGGCAGCGGGCCGCTCTGGTGCTGCGTTACTACGAGGACCTGCCCGACGTCGAGATCGCCGACATCCTCGGCTGCGCCGTCGGGACCGTCCGTTCGTCCATCTCCCGAGCCCTGGCAACGCTCCGGGCCGAGTACGTGGAGGCGTGAAGATGATCGAGGATGACCTGCGTGCCGCGTTCGCCCGGCACGAGCCGTTGACGCCGGCGACCGGCCCACTGCGGGCCGCGATAGACCGGCTCGCCGCTAGCCGCCGTCGCCGCCGGCAGCGGTTCCAGGCCGCCGGCGTCACGCTCGCCCTGCTCGCCGCGCTCGGAGTCGGGATGCCGCAGCTGCGCCCCGATCGACAGGCCGAGGGCCCGTCGCCGTCCGGTCAGCCGGCTGGCGCGCTGAATGTCCTGCTGCTCGGTGTGGACGGGTTCGGCGACGAGCCGCCGTACCGGTTGGCGGACTCCGTCCTGCTCGTGCACATCCCGGCGGACCGGAGCCGCCCGTACCTCATCTCGTTGCCGCGCGACCTGGAGGTGCCGATCCCCGGGCGGGGGGCCGACAAGCTCAACAGCGCGTTCTACAGCGGCGCCGGCGACCAACGGCCCGACCTGGACGCCGGCTACGACCTGACCCGCCAGGTGGTCGCCGACCTGACCGGGGTACGCATCGACGCGGGCGCGGTGCTGACCTTCTCCGGGTTGCGCCGGATCACCGACGCCGTCGACGGGGTGGAGGTCTGCCTGCCGAAGGAGGTTCGTTCCTGGCACACCCGGCGGGTCTTCCCGGCCGGTTGTCAGCGACTCGACGGAGCCTCCTCGGTCGACCTGCTGCGGCAACGGCGGTACCTGCCCGACGGCGCGTTCGACCGGGACCGTAACGCCCAGCGCTACGTCGCCGGGCTGATCCGGGGGGCGGTCGCCCAGGACGTGCTGAGCAACCCGGTCCGGCTCGCGGCGCTGCTGTCGGCGGCCGGCAAGGGTATGGCGTTCGACGACGACGGCCTGCCGTTGACCAGGCTGGTGGCGGTGTTACCCGAGCTGAAGAGCCTCGATCCGGTGGGGCTCAGCCTGCCGGTCGGCCCGTCGTCGGGCAACACCGCGCGGCTGTCGTTGGACCCGAAGCAGGGCCCGGAGTTCTTCGCCGCGCTGAGCGGGGATCGGTTGGCGCAGTGGGTGGCGCAGCACCCGGAGCAGGTCAACCCCACCCGGTGATCGCGCCGGCACCCCGCCGGCCCGGTACGGGTCGACGGGGTGCCGGTCAGGCGGACCGGGGTCAGGCGTCGAGGTGGGTGGTGCGGCGGCGGGCGAGCAGGTAGCTGGCCACACCGCTGACGAGCAGCAGGAAGCCGATGCCGGCGATCGTGCTGGTGGGGGTGCCGGTGATGGGCAGCGAACCACCGTCATCGCCACCGTCGCCGCCACCATTGCCCCCGCCGTCGTCGCCGCCGTCACTGCCACCCTGGGCCACGTTCACCACGATGGTGGCGCTGTCGTTTGCCGGTTTGGTGTCGTCCTGGAAGCCGCCGCCGGCGGGGCACTCGCACGGCGCGTTGACCCGTACCGCACCTCGGGCGTTGGGGATGACCTTGTCGATGCGCAGCCGGAACGTCACGGTGTAGGTCTGCCCGGCCACCAGGAGCATCTCCGAGGCGCACAGGTAACCGCGGGTGCCCTGCCGCACCTGGCAGGTGTCGGGGACCTCGACGGCGGTCGTGCCCGGCGGCAGATCGACGGCGGTGTGGGTGGCGGCCTCGTAGTCTTCGTTGGTCCGGTCGAGCGTCGCCGGGCCGTTGTTCCGGAAGCCGACGGTCGCCGTGACGACCGCGCCGGCCGTGCCCTTGAGCGTGGCGCCGATCGCCGCGAGGTCGGTGCCGTTGGTGCCGGTGGCCTTGACGGTCCACCCGGTGTGGTCGTTGCCCGGCCGGACGTCGGTCTGGTCGGCCTGCCGCATCCTGCCGGGTGCCTCGGTCAGAGTCAGTTTCGGGCCGTTGCCGGGGGTGGCCGTCCGTGCGCCGACGGCGTTCCGCACCCGGGTCAGGTCCTCGAAGTCGGCCACGGTCATGAACTGGGCGTAGCCGGACTGGTTGGTGGGCGCGTAGGTGTCCGCAGCGAGTTCGAGGTTCAGCGTGGCGACCAGGCCGGTGCCCACCGGTATCTCCTCGTCGAACTGGCAGGAGACCAGGTGGTCGTCGGAGTAGCGGCAGTTGCTGAACCGGTCCTCGGTCCGGATCGAGTAGGGAAGGTCGAAGACCGCGACGAACCCGGTGACGGTCTTGTCGCCGGCGTTGGTCACGGCCAGCGGCACTGTGAACGCCCCGCCCGGCTTCGAGGAGACAGTGGTGAACGGCCCGCCGGCCAGGTCGACCCCCTCACCGACCCGGACACGCGAGGTGTAGTTGCCGCGCCGTCCGCCGGCTGCCTCGAAGCTGACCGCGACATCGCCGGAGTCGCCGAGCTGCGCATCGTCGGTGGCGGCGACGAGTACCTGCTTTGCCCCGTTGCGGTAGATCCCGCTGCCGGGCGGCGCCGTCTCGTACAGGACGATCTCGTCGGGCTCCTCGCAGACGAGGACGCCCGGCTCCGGGGCGGTGCACTTCTGGCCGTTGGCGGGGGCAATGGTGATCTTGTTGGCCAGCGAGCGGTAGTCGTACCGCACGGAGACGTCGGTGAGGACCGTCGGCTCGTCGGCGTACAGCGACAGGGCGCGGGACGTCGGCGTCGCGCCGATGGCGAGGGTGGCGTCCTGGAAGTACGGCTCGACGGCAACCGCGGCGGCGACGGCGGGGGTGGCGGAGGCGGCGACCAGCGCGCCAGCGGCTCCGAGCCCGGTCAGCCAGCGGAGCGAGTGCTTGAGCATGGGTCCTCCCGTGGGGGCTCTGACGCGACGGGCAGCCGGCCCGGCGGCGGGATCAGCGGTAGTCGTCCTCGTCCCCGGTGACCACCCGGGCCTGCTCCATCGCGTCCCAGTCGCCGACCTCCAGGCCGCGGTGCGGCTCACTGTCGACGTCGGCGGGGCCGGCGACAGTGGCCTGCTCGACCGCATCGGCCGGGTTCGCCTCGGGGTCGCGTTCGTTCGGCGCCAGGTGGTCGCCGGGGGTGAAGTCCTCGTCGGGCTGACCCATCGTCCCTCCCGGGGTCTCGGGGCACGGTTGCACACACCGTACGGGCTGAGAGGGCGCGCCGCCCGCAAGCGGAGTAGGCGGAATCAGCCCTCGGCGAGGCGACCCGGTGCCAGGATGGGGCCGTGGGCTTCCTCATCAGACTGGCGATCACTGCGGTCGCGTTGTGGATAACCACGCTGATCGTGCCCGGGGTCGACGTGCACGGCCGCTCGGGCGGCAACACCGTCCTCACCCTTATCGTGGTGGCGCTGATCTTCGGCGTGATCAACGCGGTGCTCAAGCCGGTGATCCGGGTCGTCGGCTGCGTGTTCTACCTCCTGACCCTGGGGCTGTTCGCGCTTGTGGTCAACGCGTTGCTGTTCCTGCTCACCGACCGGATCGCCCGCGGGCTCGACCTGCCGTTCCAGGTGGACGGATTCTGGCCGGCGTTCTGGGGAGCCATCGTGATGACCGTGGTGACCTGGCTGATCAGCGTCATCGTGCCGGACAAGCTGGACCGGCGGTGAGCGGCTGGCACCGGGTCGGTTGTTCCGACGCCGCTCACCTACGGGATACTTCCGGCGGAGGACAGCGCGGTCCGGCGCACACATGAAGAACAGCGGCCAGCACGGCCGAGAGTGGTAAGTAAGGAGCGCATCACATGCCCATCGCTTCCCCCGAGGCTTACGCGGAGATGCTCGACCGCGCCAAGGCCGGCCGGTTCGCGTACCCCGCGATCAACGTGACCTCCTCCCAGACGCTGAACGCGGCGCTCAAGGGCTTCGCCGACGCCGAGAGCGACGGCATCATCCAGGTCTCCACCGGTGGCGCCGAGTACCTCTCCGGCCCCTCGATCAAGGACATGGTCACCGGCGCGGTGGCATTCGCCGCGTACGCGCACGAGGTGGCCAAGAAGTACTCGGTCAACATCGCGCTGCACACCGACCACTGCCCGAAGGACAAGCTGGACAAGTTCGTCCGTCCGCTGATGGGCATCTCGCAGGAGCGGGTGAAGCGCGGCGAGGAGCCGCTGTACCAGTCGCACATGTGGGACGGTTCTGCCGTGCCGGTCGCGGAGAACCTCCAGATCGCCGCGCAGCTCCTCGACGAGGCCGCCAAGGCCAAGATCGTCCTCGAGATCGAGGTCGGCGTCGTCGGTGGCGAGGAGGACGGCGTCGAGAACGCCATCAACGACAAGCTCTACACCACCACCGACGACGGGCTGGCCATGGTCGAGGCGCTCGGCCTCGGCGAGAAGGGCCGCTACATGGCGGCGCTGACCTTCGGCAACGTGCACGGCGTCTACAAGCCGGGCAACGTCAAGCTGCGTCCGGAGATCCTCAACCAGATCCAGGAGGCGGTCGGCGCCAAGTACGGCAAGGACAAGCCGCTCAGCCTGGTCTTCCACGGCGGCTCGGGCTCCCTGCTCAGCGAGATCCGCGAGGCTCTGGACTACGGCGTGGTGAAGATGAACATCGACACCGACACCCAGTACGCCTTCACCCGTCCCGTCGCGGACCACATGCTCCGCAACTACGACGGCGTGCTGAAGATCGACGGCGAGGTCGGCAACAAGAAGCAGTACGACCCGCGCGCCTGGGGCAAGGCCGCCGAGGCCGGCCTGGCAGCGCGCGTCGTCGAGGCCTGCGAGCACCTCCGCTCGACCGGCACCACGACGACCAAGTAACGGCGTCCCGACCACGGCCGGCTCCCCACTCGGGGGCCGGCCGTCGTCGTCAGGCCGTCAGCAGGCGTACGGCCTCCCGCACGTCGTCGGTCAGGTGGATCGTCGCCGCCAGGTCACCGAACGGGGACGCGGCCAGCAGCGGGCGCAGCAGCGCCTCCACCGGCAACTCCTGGGTCCAGTAGGCGCGGTCCAGGAAGACGTACGCCCCGCTGGCACCGTCGGTGCCGTAGTAGGTCTTGGTGGCCGCCTGGAACACCTCCTGCACCGTGCCCGCCCGCCCGGGCGCGAAGACGATGCCGCCCCGGGCGAGGCGCAGGATGGTGTCCTCCCGGATCGCGTTCGAGAAGTACTTCGCGATCCGCCCGGCGAACAGGTTCGCCGGCTCGTGCCCGTACAGCCAGGTCGGGATGGCCAGACCACCCGCACGCGCCCAGCCCAACTCGTCGCCACGCTGCCGGGGTATCCCCGCGTACCGCTGCCGGACCGTCAGCGCGGTGGCCGTGTACCGCTGGTGGTCGGTGAAGTCGGGGGCGGTGGCCAGCAGGTCGATCGCGGCCGTCACCTCGGTCGCCGAGCGGTCGGCCAGGTAAGCGCCGAGGTTCGCGGCCTCCATCACCCCGGGGCCGCCGCCGGTCACCACCAGCCGGTCGGCCCGCGCCAGCTCCCAACCCAGCACGGCCGCCATCCGGTACGCGGGGCTGCCCCGCCGTACCGCATGGCCGCCCATGATGCCCACCACCGACTGCGGCCCGTACGCGGCCAGCCACGCCCGGGTGGCGTCGGCAAGCGCGTTGTCCACGCCGTGGTCGTGCAGCCGCTGACCCAGCGCCTCCTTGACGTCCGGCAACGCGCCGCCGTGCGCCCGGTAGTGGTCGTACACCCGGGTGTCGTACATCCCGGCGAACCCGCCCTCGGCGAACCCGGCGGCCAGGTCGTCCGGGGTGTAGAGGTGCGTCGGCTGGGTCGGGTACGGCAACCCGGAGAACGGCGGCACCACGTTCGCGCCGCGCCGGACCAGATCGGCGCCGACGTCCCGGGACGCGAACCGGCAACCGACGAAGAGGGTGCCGGCGACGTCGACGCCGGTCAGGTCGGGCACCGGCGCCAGGTCGAGCCGCAGGCCCTGCACGGTCAGCCCGGTCAGCCGACCGGTGGCCAACTGCCTGTCGAACTCGGCCCGGGTCTGGATCTCACCGGCGTGCAGGTGCGGTTCGATGACGTCTGCGGGAGGTGGGGTCGGCACCGGGCCATCCTGCCCGTCCGCCGTGGCCGGCGAAACCTCGGGCCCGGGTAGGACGGACAGGAGCCCGGTGGTCGTGGCCACCGGGCTCCTGCTTAACCGGTTCCTGGGGAGGCTCCGGACCATTAGTTGTAGTGGAAAACACCAGGCTCCGGCATAGGCCGCAGGCGTGACCAACTCCTCAGCCGTTCAGCGGGACACGTCGGCCGACCCGCTCGCGTGTCGCCCTGTCCAGCGGGTTGAATGGGGCGATGCAGAACCTTTTGCCAGAGCCACCGGCCACCCGCCTGCCCGCGAACGACGAGGCCGACGCCGCCCTGGCCGCCGCCGCCGAGGCCGGCACCGACGAGGCGTACGCCAACGTGGCGGCCGGCTTCCCGACCTACAGCGCGGCCTGGGCGGAGCTCGCCGCGCGGGCCTTCGCGCAGGGCCAGGTGGTGACGGCGTACGCGTACGCCCGCACCGGCTACCACCGGGGCCTCGACCAGCTGCGTCGCAGCGGGTGGAAGGGGCACGGCCCGGTGCCGTGGTCGCACGAGCCCAACCGGGGCTTCCTCCGCTGCCTGTACGTGCTGTCCCGGGCGGCCGACGAGATCGGCGAGGCCGACGAGGCGGCCCGCTGTGCCCAGTTCCTGCGTGACTGCGACCCGGCCCAGATCAGCCCGGACGACGTGTCCGGCCCCAGTGCGGCGCCACTGGCGAGCAGACCCACCAGGCCCAGCCAGATGAGCAGGTGCGCGCCGCGT